>NZ_CAKZPW010000221.1:0-6050 GCF_937139385.1 uncultured Maritalea sp.
ACAAGACGATCTCCTCTTGGAGCTCGGTTTCGACGTCGAACGGACTCGGTTCGTGGTTCGAAATTCTTTCCAAGGCAGCTTCAACATCCCAGTGGAGCATTGACTGCCAGTCTTCAAAGTCTTTGCCCACTTCCAAATTCAATCCGAATTTGTTGATGCGGTGTTCAATAACAGCTGGGCGGCCAATTAGGATTGGCTTCGCAATTCCATCTTCAAGCGCAACTTGTGCCGCACGCAACACACGCTCATCTTCACCATCGGCAAAAACCACGCGCTTGTTGCTCGAGCGCGCCATATCAATGATTGGCTTCATCACCATACCCGAACGGAACACAAAGCGGTTCAATCGGTCATGATAGGCTTCAAAATCGGTAATTGGACGCGTTGCGACGCCGCTTTCCATAGCCGCTCTGGCCACAGCTGGTGCAATGCGCAAAATGAGCCGTTGATCAAATGGATTTGGAATAAGATATTCAGGACCAAATGTTGCCCCGGCTTCCGCAGTTGAAGCCTCTAGTGCGGGTTCATGGGCCAATTTGGCGATAGCATGAACCGCCGCCATCTTCATTTCTTCGTTAATAGCCGTTGCGCCAACATCAAGCGCACCCCGGAAAATGAACGGGAAACACAAAACGTTGTTCACCTGGTTTGGATAGTCAGAGCGCCCTGTGCACATCATTGCGTCTGGACGAGCCTCTTTGGCCAATTCTGGCATAATTTCTGGGATTGGGTTGGCAAGCGCCATAATCAAAGGATTAGGCGCCATTTTCTTCAAGAGTTCGGGTTTCAACACACCCGCAGCGCTCAACCCCACAAAAATGTCAGCATCATCCATGACTTCAGCTAAAGTGGTTTTATCGGTGTCATGCGCAAATGCTGCCCGCCAGCGATCCATGGAATTCAGACGTTTTTTCGTCACCAATCCATCGCGGTCTGCAACCCAGATGTTTTCGCGCTTTGCGCCAAGGCTGATCAGCAAGTTCATGCAAGCGATTGCCGCAGCTCCTGCGCCAGACGTGACGATTTTAACGTCCTCAATCTTCTTTTTCGCCAAGCGCAATCCGTTGATTACCGCTGCAGCAACGATGATTGCGGTGCCGTGTTGATCATCATGGAAAACCGGAATTTCCATGCGTTCGCGCAAAGCTTCTTCAACCTCAAAACACTCTGGTGCTTTGATGTCTTCAAGGTTGATACCGCCAAATGTCGGCTCCAAAGGCGCAATGACTTCAACTAATTTTGCAGGATCGTTTTCGTCAATCTCAATGTCAAAAACATCAATGCCCGCAAACTTTTTGAACAGTACGGCCTTGCCTTCCATAACGGGCTTAGACGCCAATGCGCCAATGGCACCAAGGCCAAGAACGGCTGTACCGTTTGAAATCACCGCGACCAGATTACCGCGGGACGTATAGTCAGAAACAGTGGCGGGGTTCTTTGCGATCTCTTCGCAAGGGGCAGCGACACCAGGAGAATATGCAAGGGCCAGATCACGCTGATTGCCGAGCGGTTTTGTTGGTCGAATTTCCAATTTACCCGGCTTTGGGTACTTATGAAAATGTAGAGCCGCATCGTGAATCGAATTTTGCGTGTCACGTGGATCTTGCGTCATCTGCTTACCTCTTTGAAATTGCTGATCTGGTCTGCCACTAAACCAGCAAAAAGAAAAGCGTCAGATCAGCTTTGATGTGCATTTTATACTTTAGTATGATTTGGGATCCAAGCAAGGGCGATCATGCAACCGCTTCATCCTTGTTTTTGTCAGACAAATCCTCGTCACCAATCATAGGCTCGTCTTCAATTTCAGTTTCTGGCGCCACATAAACCTGATCCGAATCTGTGCCCGTGGCCTCGGTCGCATCAATTTGGGCAGAACCGTCTACGCCTGGCGCTTGGCCACCGTAATCAACGCCGATCTCGGCGTGCTCATCATCCACAAAGCCCACCAGATCATTGACACGATCTGAGTCGAGTTCGTCAATCAACTGCACTTCTTCATTGTTCATCCGTTCCGCTAATGCCAAATAGGCATCAACTGGCAGCGCGGGTGCAAACAAAAATCCTTGCGCTTGGCGAATGCCTTTTTTGCGCAAATACAATGCCTGCTCTTCAGTTTCCACGCCCTCAGCAATAATTTCTGTGCCCAAGTCATTTGCCATGCTGATCAAAGCATCGACCACAGGAACCGGCTGATTGCGGTGCTTAATCAACTCAACGAACACGCGGTCAATTTTGACAATATCGATCCCAAGTTTTTGGATATAGGCAAGGTTTGAATGCCCAGTTCCCGCGTCATCAAGCGCCACTTTGGACCCTAGATCGCGCAAGGCGTGAATTACTGCGTTCACACCACCCATATCAGACAGCGGTTGACGCTCTGTGATCTCGAACACCAACTGACTGTACCGAATATTTGTAGCTCCAAAGATTGATTGTACATCTTCAACAATCGAGCCATCGCGGAAATGGCGCTCAAACAGGTTGATACCAACTTTCAAATGTGGATGGCGATCACATAGATCTTCCAGATCATCGCGCACCTGCTCCATCATCGACAAGGTCATTGGAATGGCGAGACCACTCAGCTCCGCATATTCGATAAAGGCCCCCGGCGAAATCACCTCCCCGTTTGGCTTCTCCCAACGGATAAGCACCTCGCAACCTGCAATATGCCCTGTTTGCAAATCGATGACCGGTTGATAACGCGGTCGCAGTTCACCGTCGTTGATCGCTCGTTCAAGATCAAATGTTGGCGCCTGTGAGCGACGCACATATTGCACACACAGCCACAAGAAAATGCAGCTGGCCAAACTGGCGACCAAGGTGAAGCCAATCTGCAAATCGGCATATTCTGATGCTATTAAATCAATCGGAATCGCAGCAGAAACAGCAATAGGCACATTTTGAGCGACCTGTTGCGTATAGAGAAAATTCTCCTGCCTATGCACATCATCAAAGAAACGTGCCGGATCACCAAACTCGAAAATTGTCAGCCCACTCGTCAATGCAAAGCGGGTCATAATTGATTTTTCGACGGCCCCATGGCCAGAATCAAACATATGAGCATTGATGGGCACAAATGCTGAAACCTCTTTGCCCGGTCGAACGCGCAAGGAAACTTTCAGCAACGGGAACTCATTGTCCTCAATCTGCACAACCGTCATTTCTTGCGGACCGCCCGGCATGCTCATCGTAGGCGTAATCGCCGTATAGCTGAACTTGTCGCCGTACAAAGCGCATTGCAGCGCGCCATCCGTTGAATTGACGATCAACTGACGCATTAAATAATTCGCGCGCATCTCAACAGCAGCGGCGCGAAAGAACGTCGGGGTACACAATGATGGGCTTCTGGACGTTAAGCTTTGTAAGGAAATTGTGGCAGATTCAACGGCCTTTTGCGTTTCTTCAACAATGCCGTTCACAGACATTTTGATTTCTTGCATGCCGCGCATGCGGATGTAGCTGTCCATCAAATAATCGACAGAGATAACAGGTGCGAACGCAAGGATCGCACTAAAAAACATCAGGACATGTGAAATCCGTGATTTCAATTCGGCCACGCAACATACGAGTTGACTACACTTAGCTTGTACTCAACTAGGATTAACACCGAATTAACCAAATGGCGGCGCTGTGATCACTCACAGCGCCGCCACCTCAATAAAATCAATAAGTTAAAGCCGATTAGGCTTTGGGCAGGTTCAAGCGAATATTCAGTTCCCGCAACTGGCGTGCGGAAACATCAGACGGTGCGCCCATCAACAAATCTTCGGCCTGCTGATTCATTGGGAATGCCGTCACTTCACGAAGGTTTTCTTCGCCACAAAGCAACATAACGATTCTGTCGATGCCTGGTGCAATGCCACCGTGTGGAGGAGCGCCATATTCCATCGCCCGCAACATGCCACCGAATTTTTCGTACAAGATCGCCTCATCATAACCAGCCATATCGAATGCTTTCTTCATGATTTCTGGGCGGTGATTCCGGATCGCACCTGAACTCAATTCAAAACCATTACAAACAATATCGTACTGGTAAGCGTTGATGGTCAGCGGATCTTGGTTCTCCAAAGCTTCCAGACCACCTTGGGGCATAGAGAATGGGTTGTGTGAGAAATCAATGCGTTTCTCTTCTTCATTCCACTCAAACATCGGGAAGTCAACAATCCAGCAAAGGTCGAAACGATCTTCGTCAATCAGCTTGAGATCGGTACCAACTTTTGTGCGGGCAGCGCCTGCAAAGCTAACAAACTTGGACGGAAGACCACAGGTGAAGAAAACAGCATCGCCGTCTTTCAAGCCAAGCTGATCACGGATCGCAGCGGTGCGTTCTGGTCCCACATTCTTCGCAACAGGGCCTGCACCTTCACCGTCGCGGAAGAAAATGTAGCCAAGGCCAGGCTGCCCCTCATGCTGTGCCCATTTGTTCATCCGGTCACAGAATGCGCGTGAACCGCCGGTTGGCGCCGGGATAGCCCAAACTTCAACCTTTGGATCATTTGCGATTTGGTTGGCAAAAACGCCAAAACCAGAACCGGCAAAATGTTCAGTTACCGCTTGCATCTCAATCGGGTTGCGCAGGTCAGGCTTGTCGTTGCCGTATTTACGCATAGATTCTGCATAGGGAATACGTGGGAAGGTTTGGGTGACAGGCTTGCCCTTACCAAACTCTTCAAACACACCGCGCAACACAGGCTCAATCGCTTGGAACACGTCTTCTTGTTCCACAAAGCTCATCTCAATATCGAGCTGATAGAATTCACCCGGTGAGCGATCAGCACGTGCATCTTCATCGCGGAAACATGGAGCGATTTGGAAATAACGGTCAAAACCAGAGATCATCAACAATTGCTTGAACTGCTGAGGCGCTTGCGGCAGCGCGTAGAATTTACCCGGATGCATACGTGATGGAACCAAGAAATCACGCGCGCCTTCTGGGCTTGAAGCCGTCAAAATCGGCGTTTGATACTCTGTAAAACCTTGATCAGTCATGGTTTTGCGCAAATGCGCAATAATCTTTGAGCGCATCACGATGTTGTTGTGAATGCGTTCACGACGCAGATCTAGGAAGCGGTTGGTGAGACGGATATCTTCAGGGTATTCTTGCTCACCAAACACAGGCATCGGCAGTTCTTTGGCCGCGCCAAGAACTTCAATCTCGCGGATGAAAATCTCAACATCGCCAGTTGGCAAGTCAGCGTTTGCAGTGCCTTCGGCGCGGTCTTTTACTTCGCCGTCAATTCGCACAACAAATTCAGAGCGCAAGGTCTCGGCCAAGCCGAAAGCATTAGAATCAGGATCAACGACGCACTGGGTGATCCCGTAGTGGTCGCGCAGATCAATAAACAGAAGTCCGCCATGATCTCGAACACGGTGGACCCAACCTGAAAGGCGAACAGTTTCACCCACATGAGTTTTGCGTAAGTCAGCACAAGTATGGCTACGATAGCGATGCATTTTCAATACCAATCCCGGTAATCCGTTTGGGAAATTTTGCGCGGAAAAGCGCATGATGCGCGCCGTTTGTCAAGCATATGAACCCAAGAACCTGAGCAACGAGGCCACTTCACACATATCAAGGGTTGCAAGTTTGATGAAAAACCGCACACTAGCCCGCAACCAATAAACCAAAAACGACGCCGTTTCAAACGCGCAACCGGATAAAAAGAACAATATGAAAATCATCACGTCCACAACGGACTTGGCCGAATTTTGCGACGCAGCAAAAAACTTTGATTTTGTAACAGTCGACACCGAATTCCTACGTGAAACCACTTACTGGCCAATTCTGTGCCTTGTGCAAATGGCCACGCCCGAAGAGGCCGTCATCGTTGACCCAATGGTTGAGGGTATCGACCTGTCGCCAATGTTTGAATTGTTCCAAGACACTTCGGTTGTCAAAGTGTTCCATGCGGCCAAACAGGACATTGAGATTTTCGTCAAATTGTCCGGCAAAGCGCCCCAACCCGTGTTTGACACGCAAGTGGCAGCTGCGGTGGGTAGTTTTGGCGACAGTATTTCATATGATAATTTGGTCCGCCAGATTACGG
>NZ_CAKZPW010000222.1:0-3599 GCF_937139385.1 uncultured Maritalea sp.
ACTTTTTCTGCCATTGCAATGACCTCCCGCAGGGGGATCGCATTATCTTCGCGAGACGCAAGCTCTTCGCTATGGTCTGGCACCGGGGCGTCCAATTTTTCAGCCGTGTTCATATTATGCCACCTGCTGTTCAAACACAGTTTCAATTTTGCCTTGCAAAATCTCTGATGTGAATGGTTTGATAATATAATTGTTTACGCCCGCTCGCTTGGCCGCAATCACATTTTCTGTGGCGCTTTCCGCGGTGATCATGATGAATTTTGTGGCAGAGGTTTCAGGGTTTGCCCGCACAGCGCGCAACAGATCGAACCCGGTCATCGGCTCCATGTTCCAGTCCGATATCACCAAGTCATATTTGTTGGTTTCAAACTGTTTTAAGGCCGCTTGCCCGTCAGAGGCTTCGTGTACATTTTCAAAACCCAATTGCTTTAAAAGATTGCGCAAAATGCGCAGCATGGTGGCGTAGTCATCAACAATTAGGATACGCATATTTCTATTCAATTGCATGGTTGGTCCCCAGCACATTTCCAACATGAACTAAGCATCACATTAATCTCTTGCGTTAAAACTGGCGTAAACCAGCCCTTGCGGGGAAATACCTATACGCCAGATCCGTTGGTGCAGTGCCGAAATCAGTTGAGCGAATTGACAAAAGTCGCCAAGGTAGAACTGACACCAAGAGGTTAGGCAATCGCATGCTTGAATATAATGTTACGGCAATCCGCAAAGACGCCACCGCCAGTCTAGCTCAGAGCGGCGAAGCTGAAATAATGCTCGATACAGGGCTAAAAGGTCGCCCGGATGCATTAAACCCTGCAGAGCTTTTTTTGGCTTCGATTGCCGCATGTATGATCAAGGGGATCGAGCGTGTATGTCCTATCCTTGATTTTGAGCTCAGCGGCGTAAGAGTGCAACTGCATGCAAAGCGCCAAGACGCACCGCCTATGATCACACATGTGAATTATGAGATTTTGGTCAATTCACAAGAAAGCGATGCACGGTTGGATTTGTTGCACAAAAATGTCAAAAAATATGGGACAATTTTCAACACAGTAAGCAAAGCAGTTGCAATCGAAGGTCGTTTGGTGCGCAGTGCAGAAAACGACGCTGGATAACTTGATGTTTTGCCTCGTTTTTGCGGCTTGCAAATCCGCAACGAAAAGGGCAGTTTGCACCCCAACATTCTAGTCTGTGCCAGAAATGGCGAAAAGGAACTGCGAAAACTATGGCGTTTTCCCTTATTGAGGATATTTCTCAATTCCCACCTGCGTTGCGTGGTGCCACCATTGCCATTGGCAATTTCGATGGCTGCCACCTTGGGCACCAAGCTGTGTTTGATGCAGCAAAGGAAAAAGCCAACCGAGAAGGCAAGCCCGCGCTGGTGTTGACGTTTGAGCCACATCCGCGTGATGTTTTTGCGCCCCAGCCTTTCATGTTTCGCCTAACCGAGCGCGACCAAAAAGCACGGCTTGTTGAAGCTTTGGGCTTTGATGGCATCATCGTTATGCCGTTCAATAAAGACCTTGCGGGCAAAACCGCAGAAGAGTTTGTGTCCGATTTCCTTGTCGATTCGATTGATGTAAGTGCTGTTGCGGTTGGCGCCGATTTCCACTTCGGCAAAGCACGCGCGGGCACGCCTGACTTTTTGGCGAAATCTGGCGAATTGCACGGCTTTGATGTTAAGATTTGCGGCATGTTGGATGATGGCAGTGAACCTGTTTCATCCTCGCGTGTGCGCGAAGCATTGCGCGAAGGCGATGTGCCAGCCGCCAATGCGCTGCTCGGCTATCACTTCTTTATTGCCGGTAATGTGAGCCACGGCGACAAACGGGGTCGCGAATTGGGCTATCCAACCGCCAATATCGCTTTGTCGCCATTTGAAGGGCTACAACACGGCATTTATGCGGTGCGGGTGCTGCATAAAGGCAAGGCCTATGACGGTGTCGCCAGCTATGGCCGCCGCCCTATGTTTGATAACGGCAAGGCCCTGTTTGAAACCCACATTTTTGATTTCAAAGGTGAGATTTACGGCGACAAGCTAGAAGTCGCTATCACCAAATACTTGCGCGGCGAAAAGAAATTTGACGGTGTTGATGATCTAATTGCGGCAATGGACCAAGACAGCATTGAAGCGAAAGAAAATCTAGCCCAAGAAAAAGCCATTACCGCTTTGGATGAAAAACTGGGGTTTTTCAGCCTCTAGTTCAGCCATCAAAGCCAAGCATTGGTTGACTTCTTTGCCGTTTGTGCATTATTCGATCAGGGACCAAAACCAAAGTTTTTGAGCAAATGAACCGTACGATTGTATTGAACAAAATTCATCTGGCCGCGCGCACTGGAGCGCGCGCTGTGATTTTTGGTGCATTTGACCCCATACCACGAATTACCAGCCGGCCTTCGTGAGCTGACGCTAATTGCGCAGCACGAAGTGTCGGATGACCTCATAAATCGCCAATAAATGCTTCATGTATGTGGGGTGGCCAAAGGCCGCTCAACCAAAGCAACGGGCGAGACCACGAAAATTCCAAAATATGGATTTGATCCAAGATGACCGATAATCAAACGACCTCAAACGAGGCGCAACAAGCTGACAAAAAAGACTATTCAGCGACGCTGAACTTGCCAAAAACCGATTTCCCCATGCGGGCCGGATTGCCAAAGCGCGAGCCAGCTTGGCTTAAACGCTGGGAAGATATGGACCTTTATGGGCAATTGCGCGAAACCTCTAAAGACAAAGAGAAGTTTACGCTGCACGATGGCCCGCCCTATGCGAACGGAAATATCCACATCGGCCACGCGCTCAATAAAATCCTCAAAGACATTATTGTGCGCTCTATGCAGATGCAGGGCTTTAACGCAGCCTATGTGCCGGGTTGGGATTGTCACGGTCTGCCGATCGAATGGAAGATCGAAGAAAAATACCGCGCCAAAGGCAAGAACAAAGACGAAGTGCCAATCAACGAATTCCGCCAAGAGTGCCGCGAATTCGCTGGCCATTGGGTTGATGTGCAACGCGAAGAGTTTAAACGCCTTGGCGTCAACGGCGAGTGGGACAACCCCTACATCACCATGAGCTTTGACGCAGAAGCACAAATCGCTCGCGAACTAATGAAGTTTGCAACCTCCGGCCAGCTCTATCGCGGGTCAAAGCCTGTTATGTGGTCAGTTGTTGAACGCACTGCCTTGGCTGAAGCCGAAATCGAATATCACGACTATGAAAGTGATGCGATCTGGGTGAAATTCCCGGTTAAAGCGGCTGGTGGCAATGAAAGCCAAGAAGGTCTGCTTGAGCATTTGCTCGATGCAGCAGTTGTCATCTGGACAACGACCCCTTGGACCATGCCCTCGAATAAGGCTGTCGTATATGGCGAGGGTATTTCCTACGGCTTGTACGAAGTGACTGCGACGCCTGATGAGTGTTGGGCCGACGTCGGCGAGAAATTCCTTCTGGCCGATAAGCTGGCGGCAGATGTGTTTGCTAAGGCGCGTCTTGAGGAGGGTCAGTGGACCCGTGTTCGTGATGTTCCGAGCGATGAGTTGTCGAGCCTGTCTTTGCAGCACCCGTTGGCTGGAGCTGAAGGATCAAACGGCGAATGGGA
>NZ_CAKZPW010000223.1:0-10367 GCF_937139385.1 uncultured Maritalea sp.
AATGGTCCACCCTGAATACCAGGGAAAATAGCTGAATTGACCTTCTTGGCGATGGCTTCATCGTTGGTCAAGATCATGCCACCACGTGGGCCGCGCAATGTTTTGTGCGTTGTGGTTGTTGCCACATGCGCATGGGGGAATGGGCTTGGGTATTTGCCACCGGCCACAAGACCAGCAACGTGGGCCATATCTACCATGAAGTATGCGCCCACCTCATCCGCGATTTCACGGAATGCCGCAAAATCAAGGAAACGAGAGTAAGCAGAGAAACCAGCAATGATTAATTTTGGCTGATGCTCTTTGGCCATTTCGCGCACTTGGTCCATATCGCACAGACCATCTTCTTTACGCACACCATATTGCACCGCGTTAAACCATTTGCCCGACTGGTTCGGCTTGGCGCCGTGGGTCAGGTGACCGCCAGCATCAAGGCTCATGCCAAGAATCGTGTCACCCGGCTGGATGAGCGCTTGGAATACGCCTTGGTTGGCCTGTGAGCCAGAGTTTGGCTGCACATTGGCAAAATCACAGCCGAAAAGCTGTTTCGCGCGATCAATGGCCAAGTTCTCGACCACATCAACATGCTGACAACCGCCATAATAGCGTTTGCCCGGATAGCCTTCTGCGTATTTGTTTGTCAGCACGGAACCTTGTGCTTCAATGACTGCTTTTGAAACAATGTTCTCAGAAGCGATCAGTTCGATTTCAGTTTGCTGACGATTAAGTTCAGCATCAATTGCCCGCGCAACATCGGCATCGACATCCGCCAGCGAATTGGAGAAGAAATTTGGAAAAATTTCGGTCATGGAAAATCCTCGCGATTAACGACCAATTTCGGTGCGCTTCGCTTATCATAGGAAATTGGGTTATCCAAGCCGTCTGTGGATTAAATGGTACTTATTGCTTACTCAGTTGCTCAAGTTTTCGCTTAAGCTTACCAAGCGCGAGCTGACGCATGTGGTTCTGCGTCGCTTGAATTGGTGCAATTGCCATAACTTCGACGCCCGTAGCTTCGTGAATCGCGTTTATCCGCACCTGCCCGCCGATTTGGGCAAATTCAAAATATACGGTGCCTATTGCGCTTGATTCACGTTCGTTCATGCCAACAATTAATACCTAATCGTCAAGCAGTGCAACACGTCCTTGCTTGTCGAACTGGTAAATATCTTCACGGAATGACACAACGCCTTGGCGGTTTGCCCAAGCGGTAATGTAGGTCGTGATGATAGGCACCGGGCTTTTCAATCGCACATCTAATCGTTCACCAGAGGCGAAGGCGCCATCAACAGCCAATTGATTCCATTCTTCATTGCCCGCAAGCAACCAAGCAACAAGCTCGTCAACTTCTTCAACCCGCACGCATCCAGAAGAATGGAAGCGGCGGTTTTGCCCAAACAGTGATTTTTGCGGTGTGTCGTGCAAATAAACGGCATGCTTATTATGGAAGTTGATCTTCACATGGCCCATGGAGTTTTCAGCCCCCGGCTCTTGCCGGAAAGCATATTGCACGGCCTCATCAGTTGACCAATCAATTGAAGCTGGGTCCAATTCCTCGCCGTCAGCACCATAGATTTTGATGCGGAAGTTGGTCAGATACTGAGGATCATCATTCATGTATTTAATGATGTCACGGCGGATGATGCTTTTTGGAACGTGCCAATAGGGATTGAAATTGATCTCGTGTACTTTTGAATGCAGAAGCGGCGTGGGGCGTTCAATGCGCCCAACAATTGCTGTGTGTCGGCGTTGTACGGTGCCATTTTCAACCGCTTCAATCGATGCTGCGGGAATGTTCACAACGATATACCGCTCAGACAGAGCACTCACCGCGTCTTGCACGCGCAATAGGTTAAGCCGCAGCTGTGTAAGCTTTTCCGTGGCAGGCACATTCATTGTGATCATTGTTTCTTGATCAATTATGCCTGTTGTGCGCAACCCGTGACGCGCTTGAAGCAAGCGCACAGCGTCTTCAACATCTTGGTCAAATTTATCGGACATTCTTAGGTCCGCGCTCAAATCACCCGTCGCAACTAGTCGGCGACGAAGACCACGCACATGACCTTGAACCGCGCCTTTTTTCAAACCGTAGGTTCCGCGCGACAGTTCTTTCCAACCGCCAGCCGCCACAATGGCTTCATATTTTTGAATGGCGAGCTGCAGATTATAAGCCGTGTCGTAAGACAAAATGGGCTCAATGGTTTCAATTGCGGCGCTTGGCGCATTTTCGCTGTCTTGTGCTGATGCAGAACCGGCACCAACGCAAAATGATAATGCGACGCTCAACAGCGCTGCCAAAACGTAATTCTTAGAGAAACTCATGCCAAATGCCCCAATGGTCACCAAAACAGGGATAATTTTGCCGAGGTTTAACACCCCAGCGCAATTGCCTCAACCTGCCAATCTTGCAAATGCTGAATAATGGGCGTTTGCGGCATGATTGTGACTATGCGTGCACTTGAACTTTTATGTGGGTTTGATTGAGCAGATTGAACTGCGAAAGGCCATGTCGATGCTAAAAATGCACTCGACATGACCCGCGCTCAACCAAACAGTCCTGTTGAGGACCTAGAAATTTTCTAAAGTTTGTACAAGATTTGGTCGACCCAGAAGCGTTCAAGGCGAGCAAGTGCTGTATTTAGCCCCTCAAATTCTTCCTGGGAAAGACCACCAACTTCTGCAATTGATTTCAGATGACGGTCATAAAGTTCATCGATAACTTCGGCCACTTCTTCACCTTTTGGCGTCAGTTTGATGCGCACAGAACGGCGATCAGTCTTTGACTTCTCTTGGTGAATATAGCCTGTGTCGACTAGTTTCTTCAGATTGTAAGAGACATTGGAGCCTAGATAGTAGCCACGCGAGCGCAATTCGCCGGCTGTAAGCTCTGAATCACCAATGTTAAACATCATGATCGCTTGAACGGGACCAATATCATCCCACCCCATACGATCGAATTCGTCTTTAATAAGATCAAGTAACCGGCGGTGTAAGCGCTCAACGCGCGAAACTGCTTCAAGATAGCTGGGCTTTAGAGTGTGCCCTTCTTCAGGCACATGCGCCTGCACTTTCAAAGTATTCATTGCCATAATTGCCTCACTGTTTTGGTCGCACGATTTTTCGTGTCTATGCAGCCAAATTAGCGAGCGGGCGATAAGATCAGTTTAAGATACAGACTTAAAAATATGTTACTGAAACATTTGACATTTTTAGCTTTCCCAAACCTTACCTGCGTTCAGGATTTCCTAACCATCACAGCCGTTTGACCTGCATTCTGATATTGATAACGCGCCACACCAGCAAGCCAACGGCGGAAGAAAGCAGCAGAATGCTTACGCCGAATCCAGCTGGTGTGACGATCATTTCTGCACCACCAAGAACCACCAGCGCGATCTCTAACAAGCTTGCAAACAACAGCAAAAAAGCGCCCCAGGTTGCGTAAGCCCAAAGCCCAACCGCTGCAAACAGGCGCACCACCGCGATTATGGTCAGAACAGCGAACACAAATTGGCCAAACCCCAACACAGGGTCAGACACATTGCCGCTTACCCCAAGAGCATGGAGCGCATTGGCCAATCCCACGAATAGACTTACGCCCGCAACGACACGTGCTGCCACGCGAATTCGACGTGCTGTAAATGCCATTGATCGCTCCTTTTTTGTGCTCAATAACGAAACTTTTGAACTCGTGGCAAGGTGCCGCAGCGAAATTACATAAATTTAGCTGGACGATTGTATCAAGTTAAGTTCCAAATGCGCCAAGCAGTTTAATATTTGATGTGAGACCTATGACAAACAAATTCGCACGCGCAAACATGGATTTTCTGAATGGCCGTCGCCTTCGGCGGTCACGCCAATTTGGCTGGAGCCGCGATTTGGTGCGTGAGAACACAATTCAACCCAGTGATTTGATTTGGCCGCTATTTGTAATTGAGGGGACTAATGAGCGCGACCCCGTAAAATCCATGCCCGGCGTTGACAGGCTGAGCATTGATTTGGCTGTAGAAGCGGCCAAAGAAGCCCATGGGTTAGGCATACCTGCGCTGGCACTGTTCCCCAACACGCCCGCAGACTGCCGTTCGGACATGGGCGAAGAAAGCTTTAATCCGGACAATTTGATGTGCCGTGCTCTCTCGGCCATAAAGAGCGCCGTGCCAGAAATTGGTTTGATCGCCGACGTTGCACTAGACCCCTATACAAGTCATGGCCATGACGGGTTGATGGACGGCGAGCAGATTTTGAATGACGAGACTGTCGATGTCCTCATCAAACAATCACTAAATCAAGTACGCGCGGGCGCGGACATTATAGCTCCATCAGACATGATGGATGGTCGCATTGGTGCCATACGAGAAGGGTTGGATGCGGAAGGGTTTCAAAATACAATTCTTTTGTCATACTCGGCAAAATATGCTTCGGCATTCTACGGCCCTTTCAGAGATGCCGTTGGTTCTGGATCTCGACTAAAAGGCGACAAGAAGACATATCAGCTAGAGCCCTACAATCGCGAAGAAGCCATGCGCGAGGTTGAGCAAGACATATTAGAGGCTGCGGATTGGATCATGGTCAAGCCGGGTATGCCTTATCTTGATATCGTGCGCGAAATCAAAACCCGGTTCGAAGTGCCTGTCTTCGCCTATCAGGTGTCTGGCGAATATGCACAGATTGTGTTTGCTGGCCAAGCCGGCGCAATCGATCAACAAGCGGCAATGGTTGAAAGCCTTGTGGCGTTTAAACGCGCGGGATGTTCGGGTATTTTGACCTATTTTGCCAAAGAAATGGCGCAACTGCTGAACGATTAATCATCAACCAGCTTGGATTGCAGGTTTGCCCCGAACCAAGCTGGCCTCATTTATACCCGCAAATTCAAACTCACAGTGTGCCGCTTGCTCTTGCCGCACAAGCGGTGGACGGCCCCGCCATTGCTCAGTCGCTAGGTTCCCATTGCCCATTCATCCCAAAACTTTTCCCCGCCCCCAAAACCTCATGCCACAATGATCGCACCTTTTCTTGAAACCGTCGCAGGGCATTGACGAATGTTGGGCGGTAAGAGTTTGTGCAGGGCGATTGATACAATACACTTCGTCATCCTCGCGAAAGCGGGGATCCAGGGCTGAATGTCAAAATACAGAAGTGTAAGTAAATATGGCTCATTCCTGCCTGGATCCCCGCTTTCGCGAGGATGACGATGGGTGATGAGGATAATCCTTGTGCCAGCCCTCAAAGAAAAGGGGATGGCCGAACAACAAGACGTTTGTTGTTCGCGTTGAATTGAAATGTCCAGCCTGACACCGAAGGCAGCTTGTAAGATGTTTGGTGGGTATTGTTTCTCACCTGTGCCAACTGGCACTCATCAAATGATCGCAAGAGATCAAAACAGTTTTGATGGAACGCGGAGCAAGGGGATAGAAGGGTTTAGCACCCCGGGGCAGTTGATCGCCATGCAGCATTTGGTTGGCGCGAGACAAGGATTGTCTCTACACATATTTCTCTAAGCGCTTTAACAGAGCCATTCACTGTCTCGCGCGTCGCATTATTGTCCCTTCGCATGGCAATCCATGGCGGAGATATTGGTGTTTGAGAACTGTTGAAAAGCCTTAGTGATGAAAGCTATCCCCCCCCCACCCTTAGTCCCTCCCCTTGATGGGGAAGGATTAAGGGTGGGGTGACCTAGCGAATAATCTGCGGCTTAAACTTAATTCGTTGGCGTTGGTTCGCAGGCACGTGGCGGTTCAAGCGTTTGTTGATCAGCCCGTAAACCCCGATCACGCAAAGCGTCAGCATGATGAAATACATGCCCAAAATCGGGTAAGGAACAAACGGGTTAAAGGTCTTGTCTGCGAAATAGCTAGCGTAATAAAGCGCGTCGCCGCGCTGTTGCCAGGCGGGGAAGCCAGAGAAAAACACCAAGGTTGTGGCGTGGAACAAAAAGATTGCTTCGTTGGTGTAAGCAGGCCAAGCCAAGCGCAACATGGTGGGCCAAATGATCCTTTTGAACCGGGGCCAACCGCTTAACCCGTAAGCGTCCGCTGCTTCAATGTCGCCCTTGGGGACAGAGCGCAACGCGCCGTAAAATATCTCGCCTGAATAGGCGGCGGTATTTAGGAACAACACGATCACCGCCCCAAGCCAGGCCTTGGTCAACCAGCGGGTTTCAGCTGTAATTTCGGTGAAGCCTAAATCTATGTCGATGCCCCATTTAGGCAATTGAACGAAAATTTCATAGGCCAAGAAAAACTGAATGAACAAGGGCGAGCCACGGAACAAAAAGATGAACCATTCGGCGGGTTTGCGCACCCAATAATTGTTCGAATTTTTCGCAACTGCAATCGCCGTGGCCAAAAAGAAGCCAGTGGTCAAAGCAATAAGGCCGAAATAAATATTCCAAATCATGCCAGAGCCGATCAGGGTGAACTGCTCGCATAGGGTGAAATCAGATTTGGGCAATAGGCGTTGGCCAATGCCCACTGAGCGCAGGCCATAATCTGCAATGGTTTGAAGGCAGGCATTCATGACGCAACCGCCTTTCTTTGGGATTCGCCACCCATAGTGGCTTGGCCTTTGGATAGCTTATCGGTGAGGTTGCTCAGAACGATCTCGCTAACTTTGGTCAGGGATAAATAGAACACCAATAGGCCAAGGAAATAATAAAGCCGCCAATCCGGATGCGGATAGGAGAAAACTTGAGTTTTCGAACCGCCCAATTCACGCGCCCAATAAACAATATCTTCTACCCCAAGCAAGAACAGGAGCGGTGTGGCTTTGATCAAAATCATCCAAAGGTTGGACAGGCCGGGAAGCGCATAAATCCACATTTGTGGCACCAAGATGCGCCAAAATGTTTGGCGGCGGCTCATGCCGTAAGCTTCGGCGGTTTCTAGTTGGCCGCGCGGAACCGCGCCCATGCCGCCATATAAAACATTGGCCGCGAACGCGCCAAAAACGATAGCGAAGGTTAAAACCGCCAGCATAAACCCATATGTCTCATGCATCCATTGGGGGGAAGAAGACAGTGGTAATTTGGCTGCGGAACAGACCACAAAATCATTGCCTTGGCGGATCGGGTCCGTCCATTCGGGGCACAAAACTTTGTGGCGAACAAATTCAAAAGCCTGATCAAGCGCGATCACAAAAAACATGAAAAACGCGATATCAGGAATGCCGCGCACAATGGCTGTGTAGCCTTTGCCAAACCAGCGCAAGGGCGCAATGGTTGAGCGTGCAGCGGTTGCGCCACCAAAACCAAACAGAAGCGCCACGGGCGCAGTTACCGCAAGCAGCAACATAACGGTGCCAAATGACGCGTAAAATGCGAAGTGCTTTCCGGTGGTGAGGTAGCAAGTTACCCACTGGAGACCTTCGAGAATGTCAGGCTCGGCGCAAAAGGAGAACATTAGCTCATTTCTTGAATGTTAGATGACGGGGCGCAAGCGCCCCGTCAAATAGGTTAGATCAGATTAGAACGTGTAAGCGTCTGCACCGAACCATTTTGTGATCATCGTGTTCAATGTGCCATCGTCTTTCATGGACTGGATAGCCGCATCAAATTTGTCACGAAGTTCATTGTCACTTTCGCGCACACCAAGGCCAACACCGCCGCCAAGGAACACAGGCTCACCAACAATAACCAATTCGCCGTTTGATTCTTCAGCCACAGGGCGCAAGAAATCAACGTCGGCCAAAACCGCATCAGCTTCGCCATTTTTCACAGCAGCCAATGTTTCGTCAGGTGTTGCAAATTCAACAAGTGTTGCGCCAGAAGAAGCAACATGACCTGATTGAATGGTTGAAGTTTGCGCAGCAATAATGCCGGTGGTTACATCAACGTCAGCAGATGCTGCAACATAGATTGATGGTGATGGAGGGGTGTAGTTTTGGGTGAAGTCGATCACCTCATCACGCTCGTCGGTAATCGACATGCCCGCGATGATAGTGTCATAGTTGCCTGAAACCAAGTTCGGGATAATTGAATCCCACTCGTTGGTCACCCACTCACAAGTGAGTTCTGCGCGTTTGCAAAGCTCATCGCCCAACTCACGCTCAAAACCGTCAACTTCACCAGCATCATTGATAAAGTTATATGGAGGGTAGGCGCCTTCAGTACCCATGCGAATAGTGTCTGCAAGCGCGAAGCTTGAGCTCATTGCCAAAATGGCAACTGACATAATGATTTTTTTCATTTTAGTCTCCCTTGGATAAGTTTTTTGGTTTTGTGATTGCCTTAGCACCGGCCTATTCGTGAGATCCAGCACTAAGGAATTGCTTTAGCCGTGTTGATTTGGGGTTGCCAAACAGCTCGGCTGGCGGCCCCTGTTCTTCCAATTTACCCTGGTGCAAAAACACCACATTGTCAGAAACATCGGCTGCCAATTTCATATCGTGGGTCACCAAAAGCATGGTGCGCCCTTCCTTCGCCAAATCCTTGATCACCTTCACCACTTCTTGCTCCAGTTCTGGGTCAAGCGCGGATGTGGGTTCATCAAACAATAGGGCTTCAGGTTCCATTGCCAACGCGCGGGCAATGGCTGCGCGCTGTTGTTGCCCACCGGAAAGCATGGCGGGGAACACGTCACATTTGTCGCCAATGCCCACTTTGTCCAGCAACATGCGGGCGCGTTCTTCAACTTCTTTGGGGTCTTGACCCAAAACAGTCAAAGGCGCTTCCATCACATTTTGCAAAATCGTCATATGCGACCACAGATTAAACTGTTGGAAGACCATTGAAAGGTTTGTGCGCACCGCAATCACTTGCTCTTTGTCAGCTGGTTGACGGCTCAGGCCTTGGCCCTTCCATTTGATGGGGGTGCCATCAAACAATATTTCGCCCTGCTGACTATCTTCAAGCAGGTTGGCGCAGCGCAACAGGGTTGATTTTCCAGAACCCGACGAACCGATAAGACTAACCACGTCGCCCTTGTTGGCCGCAATATCGATGCCTTTGAGGACCTCTAGGTCGCCGTAGCTCTTGTGCAGATCTCGGATTTCAATGACCGGAGTTTGGTTTTCTACCATGGTGACTTTCTTGAACTCTTTGATCAAAGATTAGGCACATTTTTAAACAACTGCAAAGGCTTAACTGACCTCAATTGCGCAAAATTGGCCGAATCTCTATCTGCTTTTGATTTTGTGGCGTGCAATTGGCACACAAAAGCGCAGCGCGCAACAATTGGCGCAAGCCTTGCCTTGGGCCATTGCCCAATTGGGTGTGAAAAATCCGCCATGTTCCTCCCGTTGATGCGCATGATCTTCTTTTAAAGACTTATAGCGCGCGTCCTTGGTCCTCCAACCAAAAACGGATCACCCCTCTTGTGATCAAAGCAATGTCAGCACAAAGTCCGACATTGCAAGATTTGATTATGAAGGGTCAGCAATCTCTTGAATAGTCAAAGAATTGCTCAAAATTGACCCATCATTTCGCATAATGTGCAATTTCTTGTTACACAATGCTCAGTCTTGGCGGTCTATACCTTATGCCGCTTTAGGTGTTGCGCCCTGTGCTTCGAACGGCTTGCCCAAATAAAGGGCGCCAAATCGGTTGGCCAAAAACTCATCCAAATCAATTTGTTCTTGGCGCACAAAACCTTCTTGTGGCAAACGGCCCTGACGCATCAGATCCATCGCTGCAGTTACGCCGGCCGCTGTGGTGATTTGAATGGCGCTCCAATTGCGGCCTGCAACATCCATGGCGGTGGACACATTGACGAATGAGCGCTCTTCGAATTGCCCATCAATCATGCCCGTTGCTGTACAGAATACCGTCACTTGGTCTTGGCGTGTGCGGGGCAATCCATTTTCAAAGATTTCGCACATGAGGTCTTGGCGCTTGTTCAGTTTGAGGTCGTTGAGCAAAATATGCAAAATATCGCGGTGACCTGGGTAGCGGATAGACCGGTAAGAAACATTTTGTGCGCGGCCCGCAAGCGTGTCGCACAAAGTGCCCAAACCACCTGACGTGTTAAAGGCTTCATAGTCGACACCATCAAGCGCAAAGTTTTCCAAATTCTCAAGCGGCGCAACTTCCTTAAGCTGACCATCAACCAATGCTTCGCATGGAAATATGATGACTGTCGGTGATGTCGATAACTTGGCCAACGGATTTGACCCAATGGCTTTGTTGACGGATTGGGATGTCGGCACAACCGAAACTTTATCCGACGGGCGCACCCTCAGAACATTTCAAGTAAATGCAGAAGACAAAGAAATTGAAATTGCTCCAGGAGTTTTTTTTCCTGCCTGGACTTTCAACGGTAGAGTACCTGGTCCTGCGCTTCGTGCAAAGGAAGGAGATCGAATCCGAATTATGTTTAGGAATTTCGGATCGCATATGCATTCGATGCACTTTCACGGCATACATTCTGCGCGGATGGACG
>NZ_CAKZPW010000224.1:0-9136 GCF_937139385.1 uncultured Maritalea sp.
TGGAACCAAACTCGCGAATTAGCACTACAAGATTTATCTAAAGGTTTAGCGCAATATACCATTGCAGGTATGACCAACAATCTATATTTCTTATATAATATTGCTAACACACCTGCGTTTAAAAACGCTGATGTTGATACCCGTTTTAGGATGGTTTCTAGCACCTGCTTTGGGCACAGCCGAACCGCGCGAAGGTGGGGTGTCGTCACCCATGTCGCGCGACGGTGGTTTGCCACTAAGAAGCTCTTCGATCTCTTTGCCCGTGAGCGTTTCGTATTCGAGCAAGCCCTGGGCGAGAGCCTCGAGATCCTTCTTGCGTTTGGTCAAAATACGCTTGGCTTCTTTGAAGCCATCATCAACCAGGCGGCGAACTTCTTCGTCGATAATCTGGGATGTTTCCTCAGAAACATTTTTCGACTGTGCGACCGAGTGACCGAGGAATACTTCTTGCTGGTTTTCACCGTAGGCAACCTTGCCCAGTTTGTCGGAGAAACCCCACTGCGTAACCATGGCGCGCGCCAGACGGGTGGCCTGGTCGATGTCCGATTGGGCGCCGGAAGTCACGTTCTTTTTCCCGAAGGTCAATTCTTCAGCAACGCGACCAGCCATCATAACCGCCAGGCGCGATGTCATCTCTTCAAATGACATGGAAATCTGATCGCGTTCGGGAAGCTGCATCACCATACCCAATGCACGACCGCGCGGAATAATGGTGGCTTTGTGAATTGGATCAAGAATGTCCGACTTCAACAAAGAGATCAACGCGTGACCAGCTTCGTGATAAGCGGTGTTCTTCTTCTCGTCTTCTTTCATTGCCATGGTGCGGCGTTCAGCGCCCATCATCAATTTGTCTTTGGCGTCTTCAAACTCGGCCATAGTGACAAAACGCCGATTGCGACGGGCTGCCAACAATGCACTTTCATTGACCAAATTCATCAATTCAGCACCAGAAAAACCAGGTGTGCCACGGGCTAGAATTTTCAAGTCCACATCAGGTGCCAATGGCACTTTGCGCACGTGTACTTTCAAGATTTTTTCACGGCCACCAACATCAGGGTTTGGCACCACCACTTGACGGTCAAAACGGCCCGGACGCAGCAAAGCTGGGTCCAAAACATCAGGACGGTTGGTCGCTGCGATCAAAATAATGCTTTCGTTCTCTTCAAAACCATCCATTTCAACCAAAAGCTGGTTCAACGTTTGCTCACGCTCATCGTTCCCCCCGCCAATGCCAGCGCCACGAGAGCGGCCTACCGCATCAATCTCATCAATAAAGATGATACAAGGCGAGTTCTTTTTGGCTTGCTCAAACATGTCGCGCACGCGGCTTGCGCCAACGCCCACAAACATTTCAACAAAATCAGAACCAGAAATGGTGAAAAACGGCACTGCGGCTTCGCCCGCCACAGAACGTGCAAGCAATGTCTTACCCGTACCCGGAGGGCCCACCAACAATACGCCTCTTGGAATTTTGCCGCCCAAGCGTTGGAATTTGCCAGGATCGCGCAAATATTCAACGATCTCTTCCAAATCCTGCTTGGCTTCATCAACACCGGCCACATCTTCAAATGTAATTTTGCCTTGCGCTTCGGTCAGCAATTTGGCGCGTGATTTGCCAAAGCCCATCGCACCCCCTTTGCCGCCGCCCTGCATTTGGCGGATAAAGAAGAACCAAACGGCAATAATAACAATAAATGGCAACCAAGATGACAAGAGGATCGACCAAAATGGGCTACCCTCTGGGTCACGTGCTTCAATGCTCACCCCGCGAGCTTCCAAGCGTGAGATCACATCAACACCGGTTGGGATATTGGTTTCGAATGTGCTGCCATTGTTCAATGTGCCGCGAAGCACATTTTTGGTGATGATCACACTGCTTACATTGCCAGCATCCACCTCAGAGACGAACTCTGAATAGGTGCGATGGCCAATGCTTGCGCTTTGTGTCGTCGTGTTAAAGACCTGAAACAGGCCCAACAAAAGGACCAAAATCACAGTCCAAATGGCGAAGTTTCTAAAATTGCCGTTCATTAATCCTGCCTTGGATTTGTCGCTCCGCGCGTGCGCGAAGCTGATCTCGAAATTAGTTATCGCGAATGTAGGCACCCTGCCCCTCAGTTACAAGGGGCGTTTCGCCTCAGTCTTGGACAACATTGCGTTGCCAAAATCTAACACTAAAGGTGTTAACGTTAGATCAGCGCATTTGGACCAAAAACGCGAAAAATATCCACCCCGTCGGCCAAAACGTGCTCCCCAATGGCCAAAATCTGTTGGTCCGCCACAATAAGGGGCGCAGCTTGAACCGCTTGCATGGGCACATGAGCCAAACCGGGCAATAGAGTGTCCAACATATTGCGTGTAATTTCAATCGCAGGTGCAACACAAACTGGTGATGTCCGATCTTGGGCCACGATAATTTGAAACCGATTATCCCAGCGCACCGAGCTGCCTGCCACCAAAGACATCGATTCGTTTCTCAGTCGCCCCGCCTCGCGAAAAATCTGCACGATCCCGTCTTTGAGAGTTATCCCACAGCCTCCAAGCGTGAGCCCCTTAAAACCAAATATTCCTGCCTGCAAATGCTCATAAAGCGTCTCCACCTGGCTAAGGGTCGGCATTTGGGTCGCACCACCCGCATCATCGAGCGCGCGTGCGAGCAACCGAATGCCAATCTCTGTTGGTTGTTTGATGAGTGCCGACAAGTCAAAAAACAAACACCCAAAAGGATCAATTACAAATTGATCTTCATAAAGCTGCTCGGTCAATTCGTTCAACGCCTGGTCAGCCCGGCGCAAGCGCTTGGCCGACAGACCGATCATATTTGCACTCAAACCAGCCTCTACCATCTTGGGCATAAAGCTGCGCCAGCGCACCCGTTCAAAATGCGCATCTGTGTTTGATGGATCATCGACTGGCGTCAAATCGTTTGCCCGCACAAATGCTTCAAGCTGTAAGTGTGTCACATCCAATAAGGGACGAAATACAAATAAGCCTTCGCGCACACTAATTTTTGCCATGCCCCCGAGGCCGCTCACCCCGCTCCCGCGCGATAAGCGCATCATCACGGTTTCCGCTTGATCATCACTATGATGACCGGTAAGCAAGCAATTGATCCCTAGTTCTTCCATGGCATTGCCGATCAGCCCATAGCGCAACGCACGTGCTTTCTCTTGCAATCGAGATTGTGGGTTGTCTATTTGACCAACGAGTATTTGAACATCAAAGCCTAAATCTTCTGCCACTGTTGCAACAAATTTCGTTTCCAATTTGGCTGCTTCGCGCAACCCATGGTCAACGCTGAACACAACAACTTTGGGCGGCGTGTCTTGCAATTCGCACCAGCGCGCGACCAGCAGCATCAACGCCAAACTGTCAGCGCCACCAGACACAGCAAGGCCAAGTTGATGTTCGTTTTGAACGGGCGCAAAAAGCAAGCTAACCCGGTCAGGATCGTCCAAAGGAAAATCGGTGATCGGCCCGCTTAACATTGGGACTTTCTTTGTTCTTCTTTAACGCGCGCGGTAAAGGCTTTGGCCTGGTTTGGATATTTGCGCAAAACTTCAATGAAAGTGCGGCAGGCGGTTTCTCGCTCACCCGTATTGGCCAAGACAATACCAAGCTTTAACACCATATCTGGTGCCCTTGCTGCATTTGGGAAGCTCTCATAACCCGCCAAGAAAAC
Source organism: uncultured Maritalea sp. (assembly GCF_937139385.1). NCBI lineage: Bacteria > Pseudomonadati > Pseudomonadota > Alphaproteobacteria > Hyphomicrobiales > Devosiaceae > Maritalea > uncultured Maritalea sp. Next base: position 3,683 of record NZ_CAKZPW010000224.1, read on the forward strand.
TTCTGCGGCTTCTTCGTTTTCTCCATTCTGCATCAAAGCTTCACCAAGCCAATGATAGGCATCAGCCGATTGTGGGTGCTTTGGATAAAGGGCGACGAACTGAGAAAACTGATCTTTAGCGAACAAATAGTCACCACGCACAATCGCTTCGTAACCCGCTTCATACTGCGCATCACCGTCCGCTTCGGATAATGTTGTGCCCGGGTTAAAACTCAGATCAAGGGGCTGCCCGCTTTCTTCAAGAACAATTGTGCCAAGCGTTGTTTCTGGTGCACCAAGTGTTTGGGTGTCAGCGGTTGTGGCTTCAGTTTGGGTCTGCGGCAACCCCTCAGACAGCGTCACGCTGTCCGGTTGGGGTGCCGCACTAGTTTTTCCCAAAGAACCGCCTTCCAGTTCTTGGAACCGAAATTCGTAATCCTCTTGCATCCGTTCGATCAACGTCTGCATTTGGGTCAGCTGAAACTGCAAACCTTCTACTTGACCGTTGAGCACCCGCATTTGGTTTTCAATCTGGTCAAGGCGCACATTTATTTGCCCAACTTCGCGGCTTTGCCCAACGCGAATGCGTTGGCTTTGAACAGGCGCCGCTGAACTGCCCAACAGGTTTTGCTGCATGGACAAAATATTGGCACCCAATTGGTCAGCCTGCACACTCAATGCATCAAGCCGCCCATCAACAGATGCAGGGTCCGATTTACCCGCAAAAGCCGAAAGGCTCAGCATGGCACCAACGAGCGCTGCGCCAACCATTAGCGGCACGCGCGATCGCTTTGATTTCATTCTCATTGTCATAGCCACTCCCGTCCAAAGTAAACGTAAACCGCCCAACTGTTGGGCTTTGTTCCTTTGTAAATCTGTTTGGGGACCCACGTAAAACAAAATTGCGACAAAAAAACGCCGGGATCGCATAACGAATCCCGGCGCCAGCCTCCAGTACTGAACGTTCGTCGTGTGATTAAGGCACCAACACCGTCACAGCACGACGATTTTGTGACCAGCACGAAATATCGTTACACACCGCTACAGGTCGCTCTTTACCAAACGCCTTTGTGGTCACACGGCTTGAATTCACGCCCCGGCTAACCAAATAATTGACCACTGCCGAACCACGTCGGGCGCTCAAAGCAATGTTGTACTCACGTGTGCCACGCTCATCAGCGTGACCTTCAATCAGCACGCGATAGTTCGGGTAACGTCCCAACCAAACAGCTTGTTTGTCCAACGTCACTTTCGCTTCATCAGTCAGTATTGAGCTATCGGTAGTGAAAAACACCCGATCGCCAACGCTAACCAAAAACTCTTGTTGCGTGCCAGGAGCCGCCTGCCCTGGCCCAAGATTGCCAACACCGCTATTAGGTGTGCGCGCACAAGCTGAAACAACTGCAACAAGTGCGACAATCAAAATGCCTTTTAATAGGCTGGTGATTTTATGACCCATTTGCATGGTCCTTGCTCCGAAATAGGGAAAATTCTAACGCCAATCTTTACCCCCCGTTATCTTAAAACCGGGTTCTCAAAGAAGGTTAATGCAGACCTAATCAGGCCAGATTATGTCCAATCCTTACAGTTTAAGCGGTATTTCGTGCATTTAGAAATATACAAATGACCGCATGGAGATACTGCCCATATTAACATGTTCGTTAAAAAACGCCAATTGGTCGCCTTCATGGGCAACCGCTGCCACATAAATTGCGGGAGAAAAATGCTCAAATGTTGGGTGTGCTTTTGCAAACAGCGTTTGCTTTGACTGTAATCCAGTTAAACCAGCATGATCCCCATCGCGCAAATAATTCCCAACATAATGGTCAAACTCTAGCGCAAAATCGCGTTGTTCGTCGTCCGCCCGCGCCACATGCAGATTGTGCACCACATTGCCACTGCCGATAATCATAACACCCTTTTCACGGAGTGATCGCAGCTGCGCTGCCAAATCATACTGATCGGCCAAACTCATGCTCATATCTATCGAAAGCTGAAACACCGGCACATCCGCCGCTGGAAACAGATGGCGCAGCACGGCCCACGCCCCATGGTCCAATCCCCACTCCATCGTTTCATGTCCATTATGGTCCTGTAACAAGGCCGCGACTTCACGTGCCGCATCTGGGGCACCAACCGCTGGATATTGCACATCAAACAATTCTTGTGGAAAGCCGTAAAAATCATGGATGGTTTTAGGGCGTTCACTCACTTGAACAAGCGTTGTTCCGCGCGTTTCCCAATGGGCTGAAACACATAAAATGGCTTGCGGGGTTGGCAGCTTTTCACCCAGCTGCTGCCAACTCTTTGAAAATTCATTGCTGGTGATCGCATACATGGGGCTACCATGCCCCAAAAACAGCGCTGGCATTTTTGGACTTGGCTTAAGCTGATCCAGCAAAGCTTGAAAATCGATAACGGCAGGCATAGGGCACAACTCTTTGCTCTCCAGTCCCCGTTTTGAGGACAAAAAGCAAAGCTAAGAGCCACACACCTTTAGATCAAGTACGCACAAAAACCATACCGTGGAACTATTTCAACAATGGTGACCATGTTGGATCCGAGGCGAAAGTCTCTGTTGGGATACGCAATTCATTGCGCCCCCAAATGTCGATTGAATAGAGTTGGGGTCCGCTATCTCCACCCGGATCTTTAAAGAACATGAGTACCCGCCCGTTTGGTGCCCAGGTTGGCCCCTCCATCAAATAACTTGATGAAAGAATGCGCTCACCAGAACCGTCTTGGCGCATAGTGCCAATGTGGAACTGCCCTTCACTTTGTTTGGTGAAAGCAATTAGGTCACCTTTTGGCGACCACACCGGGGTCGAATAACGCCCTTCTCCGAAACTGATGCGCTGCGCACCACCGCCATTTGAATTCATCACATAGATTTGTTGCGAACCACCGCGATCAGACTCAAAGGCCAAACGCGACCCGTCCGGTGAAAAACTGGGGCTTGTGTCAATGGCTGCACCACTGGTTAATGCCGCCGGTTTACGCTGCTGCAAATTCATCAAATAGAGGTTAGTATTTGCGCCATTGGTCACGCTGAACGCTAGATTTTGCCCGTCTGGCGAAAAGCGCGGGGACAAGGTCATCTTGCCAAAATCCGCCACCCTTTGCTGTTTGCCGGTCGACAAATCTAGCAAATAAATCTGGGGCACATCGCCGGCAAAATTCATATAGGAAAGCAAATTGCCTTGTGGCGAATAACGAGGCGTGAGCACAATGCTGTCACCGCGCGTCAAATATTGAACATTGGCGCCGTCTTGATCCATAATCGCCAAGCGTTTTGTGCGGTTCGCTTTGGGGCCACTCTCCGCCACATAGACCACGCGGGTATCAAAATAGCCGCTTTCCCCGGTCAATTTGGCATAAATTGCATCCGCCACAATATGGGCAACCCGACGGGTGTTCTTGCGGTCCGCGGCAAAGCTTTCACCAAAAGCTTGCGCGCCTTCAACAACATCCCACAAGCGCACATCCGCGCGGATTTGCCCACCAACTTCATTGACACTCCCCATCACCAGAGCATCCGCTTGTGCGTTGCGCCACGCACCAAAGTCAGGATTTGCGTTCACATCACCCTGCTTCAACGGTAGTTGACTTTCACTCATCGGTGCAAACAAACCTGAGCGCTTCAAATCCGCAACAACGATCGAGGTGATCTCGGCCGCCAATTGTGGGTCCGATGAAGAAAAAACCGGCACACCGATCGGCATGGGTTCAAAATCGCCACCCGACACAACAATTTTCACCAATGCGCTAGCGGGGTTTGAGAACGCGGCAACGCCAGCACCGGCCATGCCCAGTTTCAACGCCTGTCGTCTGCTCAAATCAATCATGGTTCTTCCTAACAACCTTACATCCTCAAGATGCTACTAGAGCAAATCCTTGGGATCAAATTTAACTTCAATCTGGCGCCACTCATCAAACTTGCTTGCATCCAGTGTGTAGGGCGCGCACCGTCTCACGGCCCGTTGCGCAGCGCTTGCGGTGGCAACGCCGACGCTATTTTGGATGGAGATCTCCAACACTTGCGGTGTACCCGCAACAGATCCATCCCGGTTCATATCAATCAACAAACGCACAAATAGCCCATCAACTTCTTTCGCCGAAATTGGTACCAACCAGCATTTGCGCATTTGCGCAGCAAGCGCGGCTTTTTCCGATTGGGTCAACCGCGCTGCAGTACCAGTTGTCTTGCCTGCCGTTTTGGTGCCCCCACTTCCTGTGGTTGCGCCGCGACTATCTTCTTTGTTGATAATGTCAGAAATCTTGTCCGCTTTTTCCGCATTGTCCGTTGTTTTTGACGTCTCGGCTTTGGGTGCAGATTGTGAACGCGCTTGGTCCAAAGCAGCCGTCAACATTGGCGGGCTTGGCGCCTGCACTTCCGCTTCCGTTGCTGCATCATTTGCCGCAATCACCTGCTCAATTGGGTCTGGCACTTGTGGCGCTGGCTCTGGTGTGGGCACGGGCTCCGGCGCAGGGGTTGGCGCTGGTGGCGTTGGCACAACAGGCTCAGGCTCTGGCACCACTTCAGGCTGTGGCCGCACAGGAATATTTTCCACCGGTTTTGGCTCAATCACCGGCTCCGGTTGCGGTTCTGGCGCTGTTTGATCTGTTGGCGCAGGCGTTACATTTTGAGTTTCTTCAGGCTTGGCCTGGTCTTCTTGTGTATTCCCCGTCGGTTCAGCAATTTGGGCAGCTTCAGTGCTGTCGACCGCTGACGGGGTTTCCGTTTCAATAACGGTACTATCAAGCGATCCAAACCGAACGTTTGAAATGCTTTCAATCGGCACCAATTCAATCGGGATCGCCTCAACTTCCGTTGGGTCAAACGGCTCCGCGCCGCCGAGCGACAATAGCCCGACAGCCAACAAGGCCGTGTGAAGTGCAACTGAAATGCCTAAACCGATCCGCATGCTGGCTACTGCCCCTGCTCCTGCTCGGTAATCAAGCCAATTTTGGTATATCCAGCGCCAGACAATTGGCCCATGACTTTCATCACAGAACCATAGTCAGCAACGGTGTCACCGCGCACATAAATACGTTCGTCCGTGCCATTTGGTGCTGCGGCTTCAATTGTTAAGATCAGCTCTGCTGGGTCAATCTTGTCTTCTCCAACATAAATATCGCCCGACGATGTAACCGAAACGGTGACCGGCTTGCTTTCTGTATTCAAAGACTTTGCTTGGCTTTGGGGCAGATCAATCGGCACACCAACGGTCAGCAAAGGCGCTGCCACCATGAAGACAATCAAGAGCACCAGCATCACGTCCACGAGAGGGGTAACGTTGATTTCGCTCATGGGCTGACTTTTGCCGCGCCGTCCTCGACGCCTGTTCGAGCGACCACCGCCCACGCTCATACCCATTACTGACCTCGGCTTTCGAGTTGTCGGGTCAGAATAGACGAGAACTCATCAGCAAAGCCTTCCAATCGTCCGTTCAACTTGTTCGCGTCGCTTGAAAG
>NZ_CAKZPW010000225.1:0-10065 GCF_937139385.1 uncultured Maritalea sp.
ATCCTGATCATCGGCGCCGGACCAATTATTATTGGTCAAGCCTGTGAATTTGATTATTCAGGCACACAGGCCTGCAAAGCCCTCAAAGCTGAAGGCTACCGCGTTATTTTGGTGAACTCTAATCCAGCCACCATCATGACAGACCCTGATTTGGCCGACGCCACTTACATGGAGCCAATTACCCCAGAAGTTGTGGCCAAAATTATCGAAAAAGAGCGCCCCGACGCACTTCTTCCAACAATGGGCGGCCAAACAGCGCTAAACTGCGCATTGTCCCTGCGCAAAATGGGTGTCCTCGAAAAATACAATGTGGAAATGATCGGCGCGACAGCCGAAGCCATCGATAAGGCTGAAGACCGCGACCTTTTCCGCGCTGCAATGGATAAAATTGGCCTTGAAACACCAACCTCAATGCTCGCGCACGATCTCACAGAAGCGCTTGAAGCACTCGAAGTCGTTGGCCTGCCTGCCATCATTCGCCCCTCATTCACCATGGGTGGCACAGGCGGCGGTGTGGCGTACAACCGCGAAGAATATATCGCGATTGTTGAAAGCGGCATTGATGCGTCTCCAACCAATGAAGTGCTTGTTGAAGAAAGCATCATCGGCTGGAAAGAATATGAGATGGAGGTTGTCCGCGACAAAAAAGACAATTGTATCATCATCTGTTCCATCGAAAACATCGATCCAATGGGCGTGCACACTGGCGATAGCATCACAGTGGCCCCAGCGCTTACCTTGACCGACAAAGAATACCAAATCATGCGCGATGCATCTTTGGCGGTGTTGCGCGAAATTGGTGTGGAAACCGGTGGCTCAAACGTGCAGTTCTCCGTCAATCCAAAAGACGGCCGTTTGATCGTTATCGAAATGAACCCACGTGTTTCGCGTTCTTCTGCTTTGGCATCAAAAGCAACGGGCTTCCCAATCGCCAAAGTTGCAGCACGGCTTGCAGTTGGCTACACGCTTGACGAGCTCGAAAACGACGTCACAGGAGGTGCAACCCCGGCTTCGTTTGAACCGTCCATCGACTATGTGGTCACAAAAATTCCACGTTTCGCGTTCGAAAAGTTCCCCGGTGCAGACAATCACCTAACAACAGCCATGAAATCTGTTGGCGAAGCCATGGCCATTGGCCGGACGTTCCAAGAGAGCATGCAAAAAGCGCTACGTTCGCTTGAAACAGGCCTGACTGGCTTTAATGAAATCGGCATTCCGGGTGTTGGCGAAGGCGACGACAAAAACGCGGTGCGTGCTGCCTTGGGCAAACCCACTCCGGATCGGATTTTGGTCATCGCCGACGCCATGCGTTTAGGCTTTGATGATGAGTTCATCCACAATGCCTGTAAGTTTGACCCATGGGTACTTGAGCAAATTCGCGGCATTGTTGAAATGGAAGCGAAAGTAAAAGAACACGGTTTGCCAGAAACCGCGCAGCAACTGCGCAAACTCAAATCAATGGGCTTTGCCGATACGCGACTTGCGGACCTAACCGACAAAAAACCACGCGACGTGAAAGCGTTGCGCGACAAATTGGACGTTCACCCTGTCTATAAGCGCATTGACACATGTGCCGCAGAATTCGCCTCACCAACTGCCTATATGTATTCAACATATGAGACGCCATTTGCTGGCGCACCGGTGAGCGAAGCAGTGCCTTCTGACAAGAAGAAAATCGTCATTTTGGGTGGCGGACCAAACCGCATCGGCCAAGGCATTGAGTTTGACTATTGTTGCTGTCACGCCGCATTTGCGCTTTCTGAAGCGGGTTACGAGACCATCATGGTCAACTGTAACCCTGAAACAGTTTCAACTGACTATGACACTTCAGATCGTTTGTATTTTGAGCCATTGACCAAAGAAGATGTGCTCGAAATCCTGCACCTTGAGCAGTCAAAAGGCACGCTTGAAGGCGTTATCGTGCAGTTCGGTGGTCAGACGCCGCTTGGCCTTGCTAATTCGATCAAGCGCGCAGGCATCCCAATTTTGGGCACACAGCCAGAAGCCATTGATTTGGCCGAAGACCGCAACCAGTTCCAAAAACTGTTGCATGAATTGGAATTGACCCAGCCGCGAAACGGCATTGCATATTCGCTTGAGCAATCACGCATGGTGGCAGAGGATATTTCTTATCCGTTGGTTATTCGACCCTCATTTGTGTTGGGTGGCCGCGCCATGGCGATCGTCAACAATTCCGACGAATTTGAAGACTATGTGCAAAGCACCCTCACCGAATTGGTGCCGCCCCATATCCGTCAAAAATACCCGAACGACAAAACCGGACAGATCAACTCAGTCCTTGCAACCAACCCATTGTTGTTTGACAGCTATTTGGGCGGCGCAATCGAAATTGATGTGGACACCCTTTGTGATGGCAAAGACGTATTTGTTGCTGGCATCATGGAACATATTGAAGAAGCGGGTGTGCACTCCGGCGATAGCGCATGTTCTTTGCCATCGCGCAATTTGGATGAAGCAACAATTACTGAGATCAAACGTCAGGCCACTGAATTGGCGCTGGCCCTCAAGGTTGGTGGCCTCATGAACATCCAGTTCGCCCTTAAAGACGGCACGCTTTATGTGCTGGAGGTGAACCCACGCGCTTCACGTACGGTGCCGTTCGTCGCAAAAGTCATCGGCATGCCAGTGGCTAAAATCGCCGCGCGCATTATGGCGGGTGAAAGCCTTGCCAGCTTCAACCTCCAAGAGCCAGTGCTCAAGCATATCGCCGTCAAAGAAGCAGTCTTCCCATTTGCCCGCTTCCCTGGCGTTGATACAATTCTTGGCCCAGAAATGCGCTCAACAGGTGAAGTCATTGGCCTTGATACGGACTTTGGTATTGCCTTTGCAAAAAGCCAGCTTGGTGGCGGAACAAAAGTGCCAAAATCTGGCACCGTGTTCGTTTCCGTTCGCGACGAAGACAAAGCGACCATTCTGCCCAGCATCAAATTGCTTGAAGAAGTTGGCTTTAAGGTTATTGCAACCAGCGGCACGCGTCGGTTCTTGTTTGAAAATGGCGTAAAAGCCGAAAAGATCAATAAGGTTCTTGAAGGACGCCCGCACATTGTGGATGCCATGAAAAATGGCAATGTCCAATTGGTGGTCAATACAACATCGGGCCAACAAGCGCTTAATGACAGCCGGGACCTGCGCCGTACCGCATTGCTCAACAAGATCCCCTATTACACCACAATTGCTGGTGCAATTGCAGCGGTTGATGGCATTGTTTCTTACTCAACCGACACATTAACCGTGAAATCTGTGCAAGAATATTTCGCGGTTTAACAAACTCGGGCGGAGTTTACATTTTCAAGTAAACTCCGCCCATTGTTTACCTAAGTGTCTTATTTGATGATGGTAATTATCGCCCAAATATAGACAGGCATTGGCGCAAAGCCCCAGAGCAGAACCCAAGGCAATGCTGGCAACAGCCGTTCAAACGTTGTTTTCTTCTGCATGATTTTCCCTCAAGTTGTCAGTACGGTTGCAACAGCCGCCGCAACCAACCAAAACCAAAATGCGGTCTTAGCAGCAATATCCATCTGCAGCCCCACAGGGTCGCGCAACAGCGCAGTTCGCGGTTCATCGAACCGATCACGCTCACTAAATATGATGGTTGCGAACGCGGCCAGGACCAGCAGCGCCAAACCTTCAAAGACAAAGACCACATATATGATCATCTTATCGCTCCAATAGATCTTGTGCAGGATCGTAAAACATTCCCGTCATCAAACTACGGGCGATATTTTGAGCACGAGCGTTGAAAAAGTTCTTTGCTTCAGGCGAAGGTGCTATCTCCTCAAGGTTTTGCGCAAAAAGTTCAAGCCAGCGATCAAAATGCCAGCGCTCAACTTGCTTCAACTTCATATGTGCAGGCATGGGCCGACCATGATATTCGCCAGTCTTCAGCGCAATCGCACCCCAAAACTGCTTCATCTTATTCATGTGGGCAGGCCAACCCTCGCCGATCACCCCGTCAAATATCGGGCCCAGATCTGAATCTGCGCGTATTTTTGTGTAAAAGCTTTCAACCAACAACGATACAAAGGCCTCATCTATGCCGTATCCATTAGCTTGTCGCCGATAGTTTTCTCTGTGCACCTCAGCAAAACTCTTGTCCATTAGAACACACCTTTAAAGATATATTTTCAATGCATCTTTACTGCAATTCGGGAAAGATGCAATATGCCCATCACACAAATCTAACCAAGTGAGACAATAAGTGCACCTGACCAGTCAAACCGATTACGCTTTAAGGCTTGTCATCTACCTTGGCGCCCTGTCCCCTCAAAAACGCACAATTGCCCAAATTGCAGACCAACTGCAGATTTCAAGAACCCATCTGATGAAAATCGTCAATCGGCTCACAAACGCTCAAATTTTGCATTCTGTGCGGGGAAAAAATGGCGGCGTGGCAATAAATCCGAACGCATACAGCATAACCATTGCAGAAATTGTTGGATATACCGAACCGAATTTCGCAATTGTGGAGTGTCTTAATAAAGAAGAATGCAGCTGCGTCTTCGCTGGATACTGCTCACTTACATCGTTTTTTACTGATGCAAAGGCAGTGTTTATTGAACACTTGCGCACAAAAACCCTTGGTGACGTAATAAAAGAGAATTCTGTTCTTCCACCTTCATTGAATTGACGCACGCGAATTCATCGATCGAAAATTCTGATTTTGGAATGTTTTTAGACTGTTGAAATTTTGGTGATTCAATTCTATATTTATTCCATCGAATATTGGCCGAACGACTTGGCCGGAGCTAACTCCGCGAATGCTACGTTTCTACCAACATCGATTTACCCCCAATAAAGCTTGCGGTGAGCAATTGGGACAACAAAGCTTTTCGCGAAAGGAATTTTCCATGGCTTCAGGTACAGTTAAATGGTTCAACACCCAAAAGGGTTTTGGTTTTATTCAGCCAGCAGACGGCGGCAACGATGTGTTTGTGCACATTTCAGCAGTTGAACGCTCAGGTCTTTCTACACTGAACGAAAACCAAAAAGTTAGCTACGAATTGGTACAGGACAAGCGTTCTGGAAAATTCTCAGCTGGTGAACTCTCTCTTGAAGACTAAGCCATAAAAGGCTAGTTCTTCTGCTTCGGAATTTGGCTTAATCGCCAGAATCACGGACAATACAAACTTCCTAGCCGCGACTTTCCCATAACGATGGGCAAACTTGCGGCTAAATTGGTTTTGCATGTTAACGGCCCTCAATACCAAATTTGGGGCCGGTTTTTTATGCATGCAACGAGTTTTATAAATGAAAGGGTGGGACCATGGATAAGATCCCAATGACTATTGCAGGCCACAAGGCACTGAGCGAAGAACTCGTACGCCGCTCGTCTGTTGATCGCCCAAACATTATCGCCGATATATCGGAAGCGCGCGCCCACGGCGACCTTTCTGAGAACGCGGAATATCATGCCGCCAAAGAGCAGCAGAGCTTGAACGAAGGCCGCATCCAAGAACTCGAGTCTATTTTGGCTCTTGCTGATGTCATTGACGTGACAAAGCTAAGCGGACACACAATCAAATTCGGTGCAACCGTTGAACTTGTTGACGAAGACACCGAAAAAGAAAAAACCTATCAAATCGTTGGCAACCCTGAAGCCAATGCCAGCGAAGGCAAAATATCATTGTCGTCTCCCATCGCGCGTGCCCTCATCGGCAAAGAAGTTGGCGACAGCATTGAAGTAACCGCGCCAGGCGGGTCAAAATCATACGAAGTGTTGAAAGTCAGCTACATTTAGTGCCGTTACGGCTTCACGTTTATGTGGGCCAATTCGGTTCTGCCTTGTAACAGGCGTGTCGCATACTTAAACTAAGTGCAACTCAACTATTCACTTAATAAAGGTTTGCGAAAATGCACGCACCCGTCATGATCATCGGCTCTGGCCCCGCAGGTTATTCAGCAGCAATCTATGCTGCCCGCGCAATGCTAGAGCCGGTCATTATTCAGGGCATCCAGCCCGGTGGCCAACTCACCATCACCACAGAAGTCGAAAACTATCCCGGTTTTGCTGACATGATCCAAGGCCCTTGGCTGATGGAACAAATGAAGGCACAAGCCGAGCACGTTGGCACAAAAATCGTTTCCGACATCATCGTCAATGTGGACATGGACAAACGCCCATTTGAGCTTACTGGCGATAGCGGCACCATTTACACTTGCGACGCTCTAATCATCGCCACAGGTGCGCAAGCTAAATGGCTCGGCATTCCATCCGAACAAGAATTCCAAGGTTTTGGCGTTTCAGCTTGCGCCACATGCGATGGCTTTTTCTACAAAGAAAAAGAAGTTCTGGTTATCGGCGGCGGCAACACAGCGGTTGAAGAAGCTTTATTCCTCACCAACTTCGCCTCAAAAGTAACGCTGGTTCACCGCCGTGACGAACTGCGCTCAGAAAAAATCTTGCAAAAACGTCTGTTCGCCAACGAAAAAATTGACGTTTTGTGGGACACAGAATTGGTTGAAGTAACCGGCACAACCGGCATTCCAAAATCCGTAACGGGTGCAAAACTGAAAAACCGCAAGACTGGCGAGATTTTCGATAAAGCCTGCGACGGCATTTTCGTTGCCATTGGCCATGCGCCAGCCACCAGCTTGTTCGATGGCAAGCTAGAAATGAAACAGGGCAACTATCTCGTCACCGCACCTGATAGCACCGCCACCAACATTCCCGGCGTATTTGCTGCCGGTGATGTAACCGACGACATTTACCGTCAAGCCGTAACCGCCGCAGGCATGGGGTGTATGGCAGCTTTGGAAGCTGAAAAATACATCGCAGAGCAAGACGTAGCGGAAGCGGCTGAATAATGGGCATTGATTGGGATCGACTGCGGATTTTTCATGTAGTTGCCGAAGCTGGCAGCTTTACGCACGCTGGCGAGCGATTGGGCATGAGCCAATCTGCAGTATCCCGTCAAGTTTCTTCGCTTGAAGAAGGGTTGGGCTTAAAGCTCTTCATCCGCCACGCACGTGGCCTTGTCATGACCGAGGTGGGGGAGCAATTGTTCAAAACCGCCCACCGCATGGCGTGGGAGCTTCAATCCGTTGAAGCCCAAATGAGTGAGAGCCGAGACAATCCGACCGGACCATTGCTGGTCACAACCACGGTCGGGTTTGGCTCGACTTGGCTGACATCGCGGATCAATGAATTTTTGGAGAGATATCCAACCATTCAGCTCGAAATTAAACTGAACGATTCTGAGCTGGATTTGGCCATGCGCGAAGCCGATGTCGCCATACGCTTGCATCGACCCAATCAATCAGAACTCATTCAGCGCAAATTGTTCACGGTGCATTTCCATTTCTACGCATCGTCAACCTATTTGGAAAAGCACGGCATTCCCAAAAGCATCGACGACATCGACAACCACAAAATCATCACCTTCGGCAACCCAAGCCCGGCCTATCTTGGTGATGTGAACTACCTTGAGACCATTGGTCGCCCAGAAAACAATCCACGCATTCCAGCCCTGCGCGTAAATGCCATCTATGGCATGATGCAGGCTTGCCGCGAAGGCATTGGCATTGCCATGTTGCCCGACTACATCACAGAAGATGAGAGTTCGCTGGTCCGCATTCTGGACGAAGTGGAAATGCCCGAGTTTGAAACCTATTTCGTTTATCCACCAGCCTTGAAAAACTCAAAGCGCGTCGGTGTATTCCGCGACTTCTTGGTCTCAAAAGCCCGTGGCTGGGAGTTCTAGTCAGCGTTTGGCGTGCCCAACATGCGCTTGGAGATTGCCGTCCACATGTCGTTTTCGAGATCGTGAACACCAACAATCTGATCGTAGCCCACCAATTGGTTCTCAATGTTGAGATGTGCAAACCCATGCACCGCACTCCAATATAGCGCCACATCCACATACATTTGTTTGCTCAAGTGCCCCTGCCGAAAATCTTCAAGCGTTGCCGCCTGTTCACCACGCAAGCCATGAACGATCTTCACGAAGGTACTATAGGCCCGCGCTTCAGCCGCACATAGATCTTGGTCGTCCGTATCAAGCAGGTCACGTCGAAACATCAAACGAAACCGTTCTGGATTCTCTTTTGCAAATTGGGAATAGGATACTGCGAAGGTTTTTAACAACGCCTCGGGATTGCCATCAAATTGCGCATAGATTTTTTCAGCAACCACGGCAATCATGACAAAGCTCTCAGCGGCAATTGCTGTGAGCAATCCCTTAAGCCCAGCAAAGTGATGGGCAGGTGCTGCATGCGACACCCCGGCCTGCCGTGCACAAGCCCTAAGAGTTAGTCCTTGCAAGCCTTTTTCCGCCAATACCTCAGCTGCCGCAAAAAGCATAGCTTGGCGCAAGTTGCCATGATGATATGTGTCACTTTTTTTGGCCAAAACGATCTCAACTGCTTTCAAACACCTGCATTTAGGCATGTTTACAACGTCAAGAATGGCAGAACAAGCAGCGACCCGCAAATAACCATGGTTCAATCTCCGGTATTTACAGCGCTTTCGCACCAATTAAATCCTTGAAATATATAAGGGTTACAACTGATATGCAAAAAACGCATGCCCGCCTTGCGTCAAACATGGTTGCTAAAAGATGAATTAGCAATCATATACCCCTCAAGAAAAGCGAGATGAGTTGTTCCTCCTCCCTCAACTCATTCGTTGTTCCCTCCTTGTTAGAGTTTTCTCTAATCTTTTTCTGGCTCTATCCTTTTGGATAGAGCCTTTTTTTTGCCCTGCTCATTTCATGCATTTGACGCATGGCTACTATGCAATCTTGCCGCTGGTAAAATTTAGACCAAACAGTCATATTGAACACATAGCGAGTTAGCAACGTATCCTCCTCCCTCGAAGCTAGCTTGCTTATTCGGCAGACACCGTCCCTCCTCCCTCGATGTCTGCCTACCTATTCAAAGGCTCCGTCCCCTCGACGGAGCCTTTTTTGGTTGTAGATCGTTCTATTGGTTGCAACTGTTTTCCAGATACCAATTAATCCAAGACATGCAATTTCTGCGGCAATTGGGCGCTCAATCGACCCACTTAAAGCCCACAGCGCAATAGCTATGCGTAAATCGCATATCAAATATGCAATACATGCGCTTGTTTATTCCCGGGCCATGCCCCATATACACTTCATAACGAGTTGACAACGTATCCTCCTCCCTCGAAGTCAACTTGTAAAAAGCAGCAGACACCGTCCCTCCTCCCTCGATGTCTGCTACCTATTCAAAGACCCTGTCTCATAAAGACAGGGTCTTTTTTTTGTCCGCAAACACCATACTGTCCAACGCTGATCAAATTGAGCGCTTACGCCGTGGCGCAAACATCACCAGATTGCCAACCATCGTTAGCCCAATGCCAACAATGGCGCTCCAATGCCATTGGTACCCTTCAAACATAGTGGAGGCGAGCAATGCGACGATGGGGAAAACAACGGTTGCGTAGCCCGCTCTTGCCGAACCGATACGCGCAACCAGCATGAAATAAGTGGTAAAGCCGATCACCGATCCAACCACCGCCAAATAGGCGAGCGCAAGCAAATAACTCTGCGTTGTCACCAAAATAAGCGGCGTGCCGGTTACAAATATAATGGCCAATAACACCAGAGCACCAATGCCCATGCCCCAACTATTGGCAGTCAGTGGCGACACACCCTCAATCGAATTGCGCCGGGATGCCATATTGCCCAACGAAAACAATATCGTCCCCCCCGTGGCCCACAAAATTCCGGTTAGCACATCCCAATTCAACTCGCCAAAAATGTCACGCCAAAACAAAAGCACCAACCCACCAACGCCAATAAGTCCGGCAACAATGGTGCGCAGTTCGATCTTTTCTCCAAAGAACAACCGCGCGTTAAGTGCGTTAAAGATCGACGCCAGTGAAAACACCACTGACACCAGCCCAGACGCCATAAGGGCCGTCGCATTGTAAAAAGCGATGAAATTGAAACTGAACAGACAAAGCGCTTGCACAAAAACGAAACGCCAAACCAATGGGCGCTTTAACTTACCCACCAGTGCCAATCCTGCCAAGAATACGAACCCAGCCAAGGCAAACCGATAAAACACCGAAACAAC
>NZ_CAKZPW010000226.1:0-5055 GCF_937139385.1 uncultured Maritalea sp.
CGGCAAGTCAATCAGCGATTGCACCGGATAAAATGATGGATGCTGTTGCGGCGCTAAACGGTACTGTTATGCAGATGTTCAATCATGGTTTGAGTTCTGCTGGTATGTTCCTCCTTGCTGGGGGTATTTATCACAAAACACATACTCGTGACCTGACACAATATGGTGGCTTCTGGGTCAAAGCACCGATTTTTGGTGGCTTATTCGTCTTCATGAGCATGTCGAGTCTTGGTTTGCCGGGCTTGAATGGTTTTGTTGGCGAATTCTTGATTGTGCGTGGGACATGGACAACCTTCACATGGTTGACTGCTCTTTCGTTGGTTGGCTTGCTCTTTACCGGCTTTTTGGGCGCGTACTTTCTCAATAATATGAGGCGTACCGCCGAGCTTGAAGCCACCAATGAAAGATTAGCCGAAGAAGTGAATGAACGTAAGCAGGCAGAAGAAACCTTGTTGAAGACACAGCAGCAATTAGCCAAAAATAACCGCATCCTAGAAGAGCGCAGCCAGCAGCTTGCCAAAGCCAACCAAGAATTGAGAGCGGACCGAATTCTTATCGCGACCGGTGGACGTCCATTTGTGCCCAATATCCCAGGCGCTGAAATGGGCATCACCTCGAATGAGGCTTTTCATATCCAACAGCTGCCTAAGAAAATATTGGTCAATGGCGGTGGCTATATTGCCGTCGAGTTCGCGGGCATTTTTGCCGGGCTGGGTGTTGAAACAACATTGCTCTATCGCGGCGACCAAATATTGCGCGGTTTTGATTCTGACGTACGCGATATGGTTGCTGAGCAGATGAAAGCGCGGGGCGTTACAATCAAGCTAGAGAGTGAAATCACGCGGATGGATCGTTGTGCTTCGGGCAATATTGACGTTAGTTTTTCAACCGGAGAAGTCATCGATTTCGGCGAAGTGATGTTTGCAACTGGTCGCGTTCCAAACATTGAAGGCTTGGGGCTTGAAACAGCTAATGTGAAACTTAACGCTGGTCGTGCCATTCACGTTGACGCTTATTCTCAAACCAGTTGTCCATCAATCTATGCCGTTGGAGATGTGACAAACCGTGCTGCACTTACCCCTGTCGCCATTCGGGAAGGGGCGGCTTTTGTAGAAACAGTTTACAACAATAATCCAATGGCCGTGGACCACTCGCTTATTCCAACGGCTGTGTTTTCCGAGCCCGAAATCGGCACTGTTGGGTTGACGGAACATGATGCGGCGTCAAGTCGCGCGAAGGTCAACGTTTATGTGTCAACTTTCCGCCCGATGCAAAACACACTGACCACACGTCCCGAAAAAATGATGTTTAAGCTGATCACGGATGGCGAAACTGACGAAGTGTTGGGCGTACATATCGTTGGCCCATCGTCCGGTGAAATGATCCAAATGGTCGGCATTGCAGTTTCGATGGGGGCGACAAAGGCAGACTTTGATCGAACGATCGCCGTGCACCCAACCGCCGCTGAAGAACTGGTGACTTTAAAAGCGCCGAGCTATGTCATTGAAAACGGGGAGCGCCAGAGCTAGCGCATTGTCTTGTCAATCGACTTAAGGATGCGCGGTTCAAACTTTTGAATTTTTGCCAGGTTCAACTGCGCTGCCTTGTAAATGGACAGGAACTGAACTTTTGCTTTTGGTGCGCAAACACCGACCAGTGCCCTTTTAAGGATGTTTTGGACTGGATTGCGCATCAAAAAGGTGTCCACCCACTATGCAGAGCCTAGGGTTGTCTTTGCGACAACCTCCTGGAGTTGGGTAAGCTTTGGTTTGATGGCTGAAAGGTCTGTTGCGTGTTGTATGCAATGCCCGGCGCTCAAAACGAAGTTGACCCAAGTTCCTCAATCAAGCGACACCAAAGGCCGTTTTCAGCAATGCGCCCACCGCAAAAGCCAGCCCAGCGGCCAACATGCCAATTGCAAATGTTTCTAAGGCACTCATGAACCACGTAGCTGTAGACCATAGTGATTTGGCGGCGCCGATTGCTAAAAACACAAAGCCAGTCATGACAGCTGCAAGGATGGCACTTGCGGGTAGGCCAAATAGGTAGGGCACAAGTGGAACCGCTCCACAAATAATGAAGGCCATGAATGTGGCGAATGCCGCTCTGGCGGGTGATCGCTGAACAGCTGAAATGCCGTATTCCTCAGTCAACATCACTTCAATCCACATTTCTTGGTTGTTTGTGACCAAATGCACAATTTCGTCTAGCTCTGCCCCTTCAAACCCTTTGGCGGAAAAAATCTGACGCAGTTCTTCTCGCTCCCCTTCAGGGTGATCCGTGATGTGACGAATTTCGGCTGCACGCACGCGTTTGTAATCGTCGATTTCCGCTTTGGTGCCAGAGTAATTAGACGCAGCCATGGAAAAGCCGTCTGCTAGCAAGTTAGCGACACCTAGAATTAAAACGATTGCAGCAGATAATTCCGCGCCGACCACACCAGCGACAATCGCAAATATCAGATAAAGTGTACCAATATCTTTATGGTTTGTAGAAAGCATCCAACGACGCCAACCCGTTGGGTTGTGGTGGTCCATTGCTCAATCGTTGGCGAATGGCCTCTTTGGAGTGCTTATGATCAAGTTGACGCATATTGGTTCCAAATTGCTCCTCTAAACTTCTCTTTGTCAGACAATAACATGGCGATTCTTTATAAGAATGTGGTGGAAGGTCGCTTTTAGTATGAAATTGGTCAAGTTTTGCCATTCGTTACTAGTTTGCGCGGCAAAAGTTTGCTAAATCCTTCGGGTTAAATAATCAATATAGATGTGAAAGCGAGTAGAACAATGAGTAACTGGACACCTGAAAGCTGGAGATCGAAAGACATCCGCCAGGTTCCGGCTTATCCAGATAAGGCGGAACTGGCAGCTGTTGAAGAGCGCCTTTCATCATTTCCGCCCCTCGTATTTGCAGGCGAAACGCGCGGACTGAAAGCTCAATTGGCAGATGTAGCCCATGGTAAAGCATTTTTGCTTCAAGGCGGCGATTGCGCAGAGAGCTTTGCAGAGCACCATGCGGACCATATTCGAGATTTCTTCCGTGTCTTTTTGCAAATGGCAGTCGTTCTAACGTCTGGCGGGTCAAAACCTGTTGTAAAAGTCGGACGTGTCGCTGGTCAATTTGCCAAGCCCCGGTCGGCAGACAATGAAACCATTGATGGTGTAACCCTGCCAAGCTACCGCGGCGATATTATCAACGGCATCGATTTTGATGAAGCATCACGCGTGCCAGACCCCAACCGCATGACAATGGCTTATCGCCAGTCAGCGGCAACGTTGAATTTGATCCGCGCTTTTGCGTCTGGGGGCTATGCCAACCTAGAACGCACCCATGAATGGACCATGGAGTTCATCAAGGACACCAATTCATACAATCAATATGACGCGGTGGCGAAGAAGATTGACGACGCAATTGACTTCATGCGTGCGCTCGGCATCAACGCTGAAAACACACAGCAACTGCGTGAAACCAAGTTTTACACCAGCCATGAAGCGCTATTGCTTGGATATGAGCAGGCCTTCACGCGCCGCGACTCAATCACCAACGATTGGTATGCAACTTCTGGCCACATGTTGTGGATCGGCGATCGCACACGCGACGTTGACGAGGCTCACGTAGAATTCTTCTCGGGCATCAAAAACCCGATTGGCTTGAAATGTGGCCCATCGCTTACGAATGACGACTTAAAACGTCTTTTGGATAAGCTTAATCCGGAAAACGAAGCGGGCCGTTTGACGTTGATCACGCGTTTTGGCGCAGAAAAAATCAACGATGAACTGCCACGTTTGGTGGAACTGGTGAAAAGCGAAGGCCGCACCGTTGTTTGGTCATGTGACCCCATGCACGGCAATACGGTCAAAGCGTCTACCGGCTATAAAACACGGCCATTTGATTTGGTGCTTTCTGAAGTGAAAAGCTTCTTTGAGGTGCATCGTCAACTCGGCACCTACGCGGGTGGTGTGCATGTGGAAATGACTGGCGCAGACGTTACTGAATGCGTTGGTGGGTCTTCAGCGGTAACAGAAGCGGACCTTGAAAGCCGCTACCACACCCATTGCGACCCACGCTTGAATGCTTCACAAGCACTTGAGTTGGCATTTTTGGTTGCTGAAGAAATGCAAGATCATCAGCGCCCCGTGCGTCCACGCAATTTGGCGGCTATCTAGGCCACAAGAACTCAAATAAAAGAATTTCGCACCGCCCCTCAAAAGGGGGCGGTGTTTTTCGTTGCATTATCAATTTGTTAAGACAGTTTTAGTGCCCCCTTAACCTTAATCAACCATAAATACTCAGGAGTGATTTGATTTACGCAATTGGAGTTGGCCATGCGGCATGTTGGTTTAGGTATTTTGGTAAGTGTTGCGGCAATGGTGAGCGCAAGCACCGCACTTGCAGCAGACTTGGATTATCCAGCAGATATGCGCGGCAGCTACAACAGTTGGGATGAACCTACCGATCCGCTGATGGAATTCGAAGCTGGTTTGCGCTACCACTACTCGCGTGGTGGAAGCTCTATTTCAACCAGTGGCCTTAACAACTCCGGAATTATTGTCCCCGCGACCAACGGTAGCACCAACGACACCACTCAGTTTGGCGAAGTTTTTCTACGTCTGAACGATTTGGCAACTGATACCTATCTAAACGTATATGGCGGATATTCAGTTCATCTAGATGCTAACTATGACAATGGCCTAACAAGTGGACAAACAACGCTTGGTAATATGGCTTATGCGGTTGCTGATTTCGGTTATATGCCGGTAAAGCTTGGCAACGATGATGTTGGCGCTACATTTGGTGGCTTTGTGGGCTATCAATATCTAAATGATGCGCCAACAATTGGCGGTGCCGAATACCGTCCGATTAAAGACAATTCATCATTGTCTTGGACGACGGGCACCAGTAGCTTTTTTGTACCAGTTGAACATGCTGATCACACTTTGAACATCAACGCGTTGCGTTTGGGTCTTTCGACTAAGGCTGTGGCGGGAAGCTTTGATGTGACAGCGGAAGTTGCTGCAATTCCTTATGCATCCCTTTCGGGAATCCTGGGTGGGC
>NZ_CAKZPW010000227.1:0-4035 GCF_937139385.1 uncultured Maritalea sp.
GCGAACTGATAGAAGAGACTGAAGCTGAAGGCTTATTGTGTATCAAGTTCCCTTGGCCTTCCATGATTCGCACGACCTATGGTGATCATGAGCGTTGCCGTATCACGTACTTTGCTTCATTTGAGGATATGTACTTCACTGGCGACGGCTGCCGCCGCGATGCCGACGGTTTTTACCGCATCATTGGCCGTGTGGATGATGTAATCAACGTTTCTGGTCACCGGATGGGAACTGCTGAGGTTGAGAATGCGCTTGACGAGCATCCTACTATCGTGGAGTCGGCAGTCGTGGGCTATCCACATGATATCAAGGGCCAGGGTATTTACGCCTACGTGACTTGTGGTCATATCCCTGATGACATTGAGGCTTTCAAAAAAGAGGTGCTTGCGGTTGTTACCAAAGAGATAGGTCCTATCGCTAAACCCGACAAAATCCAACTTGTATCTGGTCTTCCTAAAACCCGTTCGGGCAAGATCATGCGCCGTATTTTGCGCAAGGTCGCTGAGAACGATTATGGAGCACTTGGTGACATATCGACTTTGGCTGATCCCAGTGTTGTTGATGACTTGATCGAGAATCGTCAAAACCGATAAAGATTGTTTACAATTTTAAAGCTAAACAGGCGCTAAGACCTTGGTTTTAGCGCCTTTTTAATGTGTTGTTTACGGCAATATCTGAATCCTGACGGTGTTAACCGCTTTATTCACCTCCTGCGCCCAAAATGTCCGAAATCAAGAATTTTGGACGTCATGTCACACAGGGGCACATCATGTTAAAGCGAGTTTTCGGTATCTTCCTTATCTTTGTTGCGTTGAGCAGCGCAGCGTTCGCTGACGATTGGGTTGCGAAAAAGCTGCGCGGCGGCGTTTTTGTTTTCCAAACCGGTCAGTGGGTACAAATTAAACGCGGACACGTGGTTTCTGATGAAAGTGCCATCCAAACGGCGAAGGGCGCGCGTGTGCTTTTTGCCCGGGGCAAGGAAACAATTGATGTGCGAGGCGATACACGGATCCGTATTTCAGATAGGACCGGTTCCAAACGAACTGTGGTGGCGCAAGATTTTGGATCGATTACCGTCGATGTTGAAAAGCGAAATGTGCAACACTTTGAAGTGCGCGCACCATTGCTCGCTGCGGTGGTTAAAGGCACAAAGTTTACCGTTACAGCGACCAAAGGCAAAGCAAGCATCAAAGTTGAGCGTGGCCGCGTTGAGGCGCGTGACAATAAAGCTGGCATGAAAGTTGACGTTAAACCACGTCAAGAAGTTGAATTGAACTCCAGTGACAAGCCTATTCTGACTGTTGAGGGGCGCGGCACAAAAGAGCCTATTCGGTCTACGGCAAATGATGCTGTTCTGTCTGTTCGTCAAGTCATTCAAAAGGTTGAAACAGCCCGTCCAGCGTCGCCGGTCAAGCTCGCTGAAGTGCAAAAACTGGCCGCTCAGCAAGGCAAAAGCTTGTCCAAGTCTGATCGTGAATATGCCGCAAAGAAAGAACTAAAGGCTGCAAAAAAATCAGGAAATGCAAAGGCCATTGCTCAGGCGGTTGTTTCTACACAAATTGCGCAGCAGGATGAACAAGCAATAGCTGCAGCTGCAAAAGCTCAAGGTGCCGCGACAGCTGTTTTACAACGAGCAGCAAAGAATGCCTCCTCAGCTGCGGCGAACGCAGAGCAAGCAGAAGTTGAGAAGAAGCAGGCAGATAAAGCCTTAAAAGAGGCGAAGAAGAGCGGTGATGCTGCAGCTATAGCTGAAGCCGCAAAAGCTGCTGCTCAAGCGAAAGCCAACGAAAAAGCAGCCGAGGCTGCCGCGAAAGCGGCAGAAAAAGCGGCAAAATCTGCAGAAAAAGAAGCGGAGAAAGCGGCCAAGGACGCAGAAAAGGCAGCCAAGGACGCAGAGAAAGCCGCTGAGAAAGCTGCAAAGGATGCTGAAAAAGCGGCAAAAGACGCAGCAAAAGATTCAGAAGACGCGGCTAAGGATGCTGCGAAAGCGGCAGAAGATGCGCTAGACGACGCCAAGAAATCTGGCGATCAAAGTGCTATTGCTGCAGCCGCAAAAGCTGCAGAAGACGCAAAAGCAAATGAAGAGGCTGTAAAAAAGGCAAATGACGCTGCCGAAGATGCGGCCAAGAATGCAGAAAAAGCGGCAAAAGACGCAGCTAAAAATGCGGAGGATGCGGCCAAAGACGCAGCCAAGGACGCCGAAGATGCTGCCAAAGCCGCAGCGGAAACGGACGAAAAGGCCGCTAAGGCTGCAGAGGATGCAGCTAAAGACGCCGCTAAAGCGGCTGAAGATGCAGCTAAAGACGCAGACAAAGCTGCAAAAGATGCGGCTAAGGATGCTGAAAAGGCGGCAAAAGATGCGCTCAAGCTTTAGTCCAGCGACATAAAAAAGATGGGTAAAGAATTCATCTAGTTTATTGGTCGGTCCAATTAAGAACGTCGTAATGCAATTAGGGCATTATGGCGTTCTCTTTGTTTAATCCTACGAGTAACCCGCGTAATGCGCCCATCACTGAGAAACTTTGCAGCAATCTTTCTCTTGGCAATTGCCTCGTTTATGGCCAGCCAAAATGGGTTCTTTAAGGGCATTGATCATACATTTCGGGAATGGCGTTTTGCCAACCATAGCGTTGATACAACGGGCGAAATTGTGCTGGTTGATATTGATGTGCGCAGTTTGCATCAGATCGGTCAATGGCCGTGGCCGCGCTGGGTTTATGCGGGGGTGTTGGATCGTCTGGTTGAATATGGCGCTGATGAGATCGCGTTTGATGTCGACTTCTCCAGCCGATCAGTCCCAGAAAATGATCAAATGCTTGCTGACGCGCTGGCCAAAGCAGGTGGCTTTACTTACTTAGCAGCACTGCAACAGCTTGCGTTTAACACCAATGGTGAGCGCGAATTGGTCACCAATCTGCCATTGGAAGAATTTAGAGAGCACTCCGATATAGCTTTGGTGAATGTTGTCACGCTCAAAGACGGGTTGGTGTGGAGTTTTACGAAATATGGGATGATCGAAGACCGCATCGTTCCCTCTTTGCCCACGGTTTTTTCACCGAAAACGGAAAAGAACTCCAAAAATAGCTACTTCATCGATTACGCCTTAGATTTGAATTCAATTGATCGCGTGCCTTTGATCGATTTGCTAAATGGGCAAATTGACCCCAATCGTGTGACTGGCAAAAAGGTCATCATTGGGGCGTCGGCTCTCGAACTGGGTGATTTGCTGGAGGTCCCACACTATGGCCGCATACCTGGGCCATTGGTGCAGGTGCTGGCGGCTGAAACCCGGCTGCAGAATCGCGAAATTGAAAACGGCGGTTCGGTTCTTGGTTGGGTCGTCTTTCTTTTGCTGGCGCTGTTTGTGTCTCGTGTGCGCAAACCGCCGGTATTCGGTTTGGCCATGGCGTTCGTTGGCACTTCGGTTTTCGTTGAGGTTCTCGCGTCTATCGCTCAAGCCAACCTGTTGATGTTCTTTGACACCTTTTGGTTCCATTTTGCATTGGTCTTGGTTTATGTCCTCAAAGTCCTTGAAGCTATGGATTTTCAGCGCTTGCTCGTTCGGCGCGTTTCTGATGAGCACTCGCGCATGCAAGTCATTCTTGACCGGGTAGTTGCAGATAACTTTGATGGCGTTGTCATTATAAATAGTGATTTGATTGTCTTGGCTGCCAGCCAACCTGCAGAGCAAATGTTTAGTCCCAACCACAGCTTGATTGGGGCAAACACATCTGAACCAGAGTGATCAACCTGCCCAGCTGTTTTACCTGACAGATCACGACCGGACATCATGTCCACACCATTGAAACGAGTTTGAACAGTTTGCATTGCACCCTGATTGAACTGAGCATTGTCGCCTACACGAGAGAAGAAATAGCTCATACGCTGCTTCTCCATAGGATTCCCAGTGTAGGTGCCCATTTGGGTATAGCCCAGACGCTCATACTTGGCACGTTGGCTCTCAGGAGTAACGACAAGTTTATAACCCTCACGGTTATCTGACGGAATCCAACCCTTCCAACCATTGAACAGAGA
>NZ_CAKZPW010000228.1:0-2754 GCF_937139385.1 uncultured Maritalea sp.
AGCGGCGCGGCCTTCAACTTTGTTGGCCAGCAAAGTCACTTTTTTACCCGCTTTGCGCAGCAATTTGGCGAAATGCTCGTCCATTGGGGTGACGCCAGCGCGCGCATCAATCATCATCAAAATGACGTCGGCTTCTTGAATGGCGGCTTCGGTTTGTTGGCGCATGCGGCCTTCAAGCGTAGCGTCATCCGCATCTTCATAACCAGCGGTATCGATAAGCGTAAAGGTAAGGTCGCCAATGCGCCCTTCACCTTCGCGCCGGTCACGGGTTACGCCTGGGGTATCATCAACCAGCGCCAGCTTTTTGCCCACCAAGCGATTAAACAAAGTGGATTTGCCGACATTGGGACGCCCAACGATCGCAACAGAAACAGACATTTTAGGGCTCCAGTAAAGCGCGTCAGATTACTCTGACGCAGCCTCGGCAGTTGGGCCAACGCCTTGCGCGGTCAATTGGCCAAGATAAAGTGAAACACGCAAACCAAGGTCTTGCGGTGTTAATGGGTCGGCGGCAATGGCGTCAAACAAAACGCGCGCGTCAACATAATTGCCGGCTTTATAATGTGCTAGGCCAATGGCTTCGCGCGCTGCGTTGCGCATGGGGTGCGTTTCAACTTGCATATCGCCAACCCGTTGGGTCACGGCAAGTGGATCGCCACCATCTACCAGCAAATAGGCTGCAAAAATTGCTGCCAATTCACGCAGGCGTGTGTCAGCAGATGTGCTCATGAGTTGGTCATAAGCTGCAACGGCTTCAGCTGTTTTGCCTTCTGTCGCCAACAGGGCTGCAGAGCGGAATTTTGCTAACACGGGGTATTGGCCCGAGCCAGAATTGATGACGTCTTGCAAAGCGGATTGGCCACCAGCAACGTCGCCGTTTTCAACAAGCTCGAGGGCTGCGGTGAATTGTTCCGCACCACGGTTGGCTGTTGAAGTCTGCCACCAGCGCCAAGCTTCATTGCCCGCAACTATGAGAATAATGACAAGGGCAACGCCAATCACAAATGGGCCAAACTGGCGCCATAGCTTGTTCATGCGTTCATTGCGCAATTCTTCGTCTACTTCGCGGAAAACATTATCTGTATCAGACATACTTGGAGCTCTTTATTCGGGCAAGTTCAGGTCGTGCACCATAGTGCGGGCTTTGGGAAAAAGCAATTTGAGAATGCAGCAAAACACCCATTTAAACCAACATTGCGATGTGAATTTGCAATCTGGGTAGATGCGAGGCAGAATCGATGGATGGATGCGCAGGAAATTGAACGGTTTGGTGGGCTTTTAAAGGATAGAAAGCACGACCTTGAACAGCAAAATCAAATGAGCGCTGAAGCGCGTGACACGGTTGCGCTTGATCAGCAGTCCGTTGGGCGGCTTTCGCGAATGGATGCAATGCAAGGCCAAGCGATGGCGCAAGCACAGGAACGCCAACGTTCAAAAGAGCTCATGCGCATTGAACAAGCCCTCACCCGCATGTAGAACGATGAATTTGGCTATTGTGTTGAATGTGGGGATGCGATCAGCAAAAAACGGCTGGAGGTTGATCCAGCCGCATTGTTTTGTCTTAAGTGCGCACAAGCGAATGAGCGCTGAGCGTTAGATTGGCGAAACGCCGATCAACCAGCCGTGCAAGAAAAACACAAAAGCTAAATAGAGTACGGTGCCGCCAACTACAGCTTTGACGTCGTTGATCCGAGGCCCAGTAACTGGGGTCGGGTCGCCCCGGCGTTTAACTGCAATGCGGTTCCATACGCTCCATGCAAGGAATGAGCTGAATAGAATAAGCGATGCTAGATCGCCATTGGCAAGCAAATGCGCGAGGGCCCAGATTTTGACCCCCACAAGCATTGGGTGCTTAAGGATGGCCTTGATTTTGCCCGCTGGGGTGCTTGATGCGGCGAGCGCTACAAAAGAAAACCACATCAGTGTCAACGTGATGTGTTTTACAAATGTTGGCGGCTCATAAATAAACATGGCGTCAGGTCTTGCCTGAATGAAACCCCAAATGATGAGGCCTAGCCCCACAAAAACGGCCAGTGCGTACGGGCCTTTCCAGCCCTTTTCACCACGCGCCGCAAGTTGTTTGTCTCGCCATTCCGGCGCAACCATGCGTATTGAATGCACGCCAAGAAATATTACAATGCCAAGTATCAACCAAAGCATTTAAGCCTCCCAATCCTTTTGTGAGCTCTCTATTTAGGTGGGCTTGTGGCCTTCCACAACCGCCTTGAGCATTTTAAGCTGAACGCTGTCGGCTTTTTTGATCACAGATTTAAGCAAAGGCTGCATAAGCACCATCAATCCCTTTGCTTCGCACGTTGCATTGAGCGTGATGCTCGTGCCTTCTCCATCAGCGTCGATTTGATAAACATAGGTCGCAGAAAAATTTCCGCGCGTCGAACGATAGGCGATCAAGATCAGTGGAACGTAATCCACCACGGGAGAGAATAGGCTTTTGCCCCCTGAGCGGTAACACAATGGGTTTTCTGGTGAAGTGTGCTCACCATTTGCCGTATGCACGTTTTCAATGGCGGGCATCCACAAAGCCATCTTTTGCGGATCGGTGAAATGCGCCCACACAACATGCACAGGCGCTGCGATTTTCTCTTCAACTGCGAAAATTTCGGACATGGTTCTCCCCCTATTTGGGCAGATTATGTCACTTATCTCGACGTAACGGTACCCGTTGGCTTAGTCAAATGGCCGATAAAACTATCGCCGTGTGTGCCATCAAACAGATTTTTGTCATTCAATATG
>NZ_CAKZPW010000229.1:0-3529 GCF_937139385.1 uncultured Maritalea sp.
ATTTGGCCATGGAACGCTGACATACGGCCAAGGTGATCATCAGACCCGTCTTGGTTTTCAACCAAGGAGACCGCATCGCCATCACGTTTGACATAAGGCAATGGCGCATAGGGTGCCAATGCATCAGAAAGCACAACCGGCCCCGCACCTGGTCCACCACCACCGTGTGGGGTAGAGAAGGTTTTATGCAAGTTGATGTGCATTGCATCAATGCCCAAATCGCCCGGGCGAACAACGCCCATGATGGCGTTAAAGTTCGCGCCATCACAATAGAAGTATGCACCAGCTTCATGAACCGCATCAGCGATTTCGATCACGTCAGGCTCAAACAAACCACAGGTATTTGGGTTGGTGAGCATGATGCCAGCTACGTTTTCGTCCAAAGCGTCTTTGACCGCTTGTACGTCTACTGTGCCATCTTTGCGGGCCTTAATTTCCTTCACTTTATAACCAAGGAAGGCGGCAGTTGCCGGGTTTGTACCGTGTGCACTTTCTGGCACCAGCACGAGTTTGCGATGGCCTTGGCCCTTTGCTTCGTGCGCAGCTTTGATGGCCATCATGCCGCACATTTCGCCGTGGGCGCCCGCTTTTGGTGCCATAGCAACAGCACCTGTGCCGGTCAATTCCATCAACCAACGACCCAATTCTTCCATCAATTCAATTGCGCCTTGCACAGTTGATTGAGGTTGAAGCGGGTGAATGTCGGCAATACCGGGCAAACGCGCCATTTTTTCGTTCAGACGTGGGTTGTGCTTCATAGTGCACGACCCAAGCGGGTAGAAGCCCGCATCGATTGAATAGTTCAATCGGCTCATGCGCACATAGTGGCGCATTGATTGAGGCTCTGTCAGACCCGGCAAGTTGATTGGGGTCTGGCGTGCAAATCCACCCAGACGGGAGGAGAAGTCGGTGTCTGTTTTTGGTAGATCCACGCCAGATTTGTTTTTGTCGCCAACTTCAAAGAGCAAGGGCTCAGATGGCAACAAAGCAGCGCCGCTCGAGGCACCTACATTTGAATTAACGTTATCTACGTTTGTTGGACGGCCTTGATTGTTCAACATCAGATGACCTCCTTCAATGCAGCGGCAAAGGCTGCGATATCAGCATCGCTTGTCAGTTCCGTTGCGGCAACCACAAGCAAGTTTTCAAGTTCCTTTTTGCCCGGCTCCAAACGAGAAACCGGTACACCACCCAAAACGCCTTTTTCAGCCAAAGCTTCAACAATTGGTGCAGCCGCTTTTTGCAAACGCACGGTGAACTCGTTGAAATAATGCTCATTGACCAACTCAACGCCTTCAATTGCCGTTAGGGCATCTGCGGTTTTGTAAGCTTGCTGGTGGCTCAATGCTGCCATTTGCGAAAGGCCTTTTTGGCCGAGCAATGACATGTGGATAGAGAACGCCAATGCACAAAGACCAGAGTTGGTGCAAATGTTTGATGTGGCTTTGTCGCGTCGAATGTGCTGCTCACGCGTCGACAAGGTCAACACGAAACCGCGGTTGCCTTCAGCGTCTACGGTTTCACCGCAAACACGGCCTGGCATCTGCCGCACAAGGTTCGGACGGGTTGCCATCAGGCCGACGTAAGGTCCGCCAAATGTCAAAGGATTGCCGATAGACTGGCCTTCGCCAACCACAATGTCCGCGCCCTGAGCGCCAGGAGATTCAATGGCACCAAGGGAGATCACTTCGGTGAAAACCGCAATCAGCAAAGCGCCTTTTTCGTGCGCAGCTTCAGCGATCGGACGTAGATCACGCAAATTGCCGAAGAAATCTGGAGATTGCACAACAACCGCCGCTGTGGTGTCGTCGATTTGGGCGATGATGTCTTCTGTCGCTGTTGGATCAGAAGGTAAGCAAACAAAGCCCTCGTCGTCGCCCATGTATGTCGCAACAGTGTCGCGATACTGTGGGTGAAGGCCGCCAGACAAAACAATGCCCGGACGACGTTTTAAGCGACGTGCCATCAGCACAGCTTCAACCGTAGCGGTTGAGCCGTCGTACATTGAAGCGTTTGCCACTTCCATGCCGGTTAGGTTGGCCACTTGTGTTTGGAATTCAAACAGCATTTGCAGCGTACCTTGAGAAATCTCTGGTTGGTACGGTGTGTAAGCGGTCAAAAACTCAGAACGCTGGATCAAATGATCAACGCTGGCTGGCACGTGGTGGCGATATGCGCCAGCTCCCACGAAAAATGGCCCGTCGCCGGCTGCGCGGTTTTTGTTGGCAAACCCACGAATGGTCGCTTCAACAGCAAACTCTGGCTGGTGGTCAGGCAAATCAAGCTTTGCAGTGTTAAACACTTTGCTTGGCACTTTTGCAAACAGCTCATCGGACGACTGGATGCCAATGGCATCCATCATCACTTTTCTGTCCCTATTTGAATGCGGGAGGTAACGCATATAGTTTCCCTTTGAACTTAGGCAGTGTGGGCTTTGTAAGCGTCTTCGCTCATCAAGCCTTCAAGATCGCCAGCATCATCGATTTCGATTTTAAAGAACCAGCCGTCGCCCGCTGGGCTTGAATTCACAAGACCAGGCTCATCAGCCAATTTTTCGTTTACAGCGATAACGGTGCCTGAAACAGGTGCGTAAATTTCTGACGCAGCTTTTACTGATTCAACAACAGCAACTTCGTCGCCTTTTGAAAATTTTGCACCAACTTCTGGCACGTCAACAAACACCACGTCGCCCAATTGATTTTGTGCGTAGTCGGAAATACCAACTGTGCCTGTGTTGCCATCAACTGCGATATATTCGTGGTCTTCGGTGTAATGTGTATTGCTCATTTGGTCCCCCTTGGTCCGATATCTATTCTACAAACGCACATAGTTTGCAGGTGTAAATGGAAGTTTTTCAACCACGCCTTTGACGGGCTTGCCGCGTACGATGGCGGTCAATTCAGTACCTAGCTTGGCAAGGTCTGCAGGTACATAGGCAAAAGCAACTGGTGCACCAATTGTTGGGCCAAAAGTACCGGATGTGACCACGCCAATTTTGTTGCCGTCAGCATCAACGATCTCTGCGCCTTCGCGTACGGGCATGCGACCTTCAAAACGTACGCCTGCACGTTTTTGCGTGGCGCCATCTTTGATGATTTTTTGAATGGTTGATGCACCGGGGAACCCGCCTTCAACACGACGACCTTTGCCGATGGCAAAAATCAAGCCTGCGCTGATCGGATCACGTTGATCGTCCATATCGTGGCCATAAAGGCAAAGGCCTGCTTCAAGGCGCAAGCTGTCGCGCGCGCCCAAGCCGGCAGGCTCTACTTCATCGTTGCCCACAAGCAGCTCAGCCAATTTAACGGCGTCTTTTGCTTCAACGGAAAGCTCGAAGCCATCTTCGCCCGTATAACCAGAGCGCGACACATAAACGTCCATGCCTTCGATTTTTGTTGCAGCGGCGTTCATGAACGAAAGCTTTGAGGGCAAATCGCAATAGCGAGCCAAAACAGCTGCTGCTTTTGGGCCCTGCAGCGCCATCAGCGCAGAACCCGGAATGATCGGCGTGTCATCGCCAGGGAACTCG
>NZ_CAKZPW010000230.1:0-8682 GCF_937139385.1 uncultured Maritalea sp.
CACAAAATGTGGTCAGCAGTTTATCTACCGGCGAATCTGTGGTGACCGCAGATGGACATTGGTTAAGCCAACATTGGTTGCACATCAACCAAGGTGGCTCAGAGGACAGTTTTTTGTTGCGACAAAAAGAGCTGAAACAGTTAGATCAGAACATTGAGGCCGACGAAGTCAGCCTTGAACAAGCGCAACAAGACAATGAATTGGTCAAAGCCAATAAAATCAACCACCAAGGTCAAATTGAACAGCTGCAGCTGGATGTCAACATGTCTCATCGCAAGCTGTCAGAATTGAATGGCCTGATACTCAATAAACAACAATTAATTGAGCAGCTAAAAAAGCAAGCGGCACAAAAAAATGAAGAAAGTGAGCAAGTCAGAAAGGCATTAGAAAACGACGAGGCCGCCATCAAAGCATCACGCACCCTGTTAGAACAAGCGATGAACGACTTGGTGGCTATAGAAACCAACAAACTCGAACTCCAGCAGCAACAGCAAGGTATCCAAGGCCAATACCAACAAAGCAAGTCACAACTCAACGACATATCCACGCGTTATTACCAACAAAAAATTGGCTTGGCCGCACACCAAAATAAAGTGCAAGCATTACAGCAGGGCATGATGCGAACACAAGACAACTTGGCACAATTAACGGCTCGAAAAGACCAGTTGTTACAACAAATGAGCCAAGATTTGGACCCCATGTCAGGCAAGCAGACGGATTTAGAACAACTGATTACTGACCGCATCAGCACAGAAAAATTAAGGGATGAAAAACGCCAAACAGTACAACAGTCACAAACGGCATTGGATGAATTAGAACGTGCCCGATCGGCGCACCAAAGCCAAATCGATCAAGCCCGCAGTGCGTTAGAACAAGCCAACTTAACGGCACAATCTAACAAAATGAAAGCCACTGGCTTTTATGAAGATTTGGACATGATTGCCGACCCGGACGATCCACGTGATCTTTTCGGCATGGTGCAGCGCGCCAAAACGCCAGAGCAGGCAGCGAGCTAAAACCAATGTTGCAGAAACGGCGAAGCGTTCAAGCTCCGAGCGCGGTGGTGATGGTGCGCCCGCACCATTTCCACCCAAATACGGAAACCGCAGGCGACAATAAATTTCAAAAGCACCCGACAGACGTGAGTGCAAATGAGATTGCCAAACGTGCGTTTGACGAAGTGACCCAGGCCGTCGCCAAGCTTGAAACATATGGCGTACGGGTGCATTTATTTGATGATGAAGGCACTGAAACGCCGGACAGCGTTTTTCCAAACAATTGGTTTTCCACCCATCCGGGCGGGCACATCGCTATCTATCCAATGTATGCGCCAAGCCGCCGCAAAGAACGTCGGGCCGACGTTATCGAAGAACTGAAGCGCTGTTATCGCGTTCAAGAAGTGGTGGATTATTCTGGCCTAGAGCCAGATCATATTTTTCTTGAAGGCACCGGAGCAATGGTTTTGGACCATGTTGAACGGGTCGCCTATGCGGTCAAATCCAACCGCCTCGATCCGATCGCGCTCGAGCGGTTCTGCACGCATTTTGGTTACGAACCAATGGTATTTGAAGCACAAGATGAAAGTGGTGCAGACGTTTATCACACCAATGTATTGATGAGCATCGCCACTGACTTTGTGTTGATTTCAACCGATATGATTGTGAACCCTGCACGCCGCGCCGAAATTATTGAACGCTTTGAGCAGTCGGGCCGCACCGTTGTCAATTTGAGTGCAGATCAGATCGCTTCATTCGCAGGAAATGCCATTGAATTATCAGGCACCGATGGTCGCCTATTGGCGTTGTCTCAGACTGGCGTTGACGCACTTAGCGTTGAGCAAAAACGCATCATTGGCAAAAGCGCCAAATTGCTGCCCTTGAGCGTGCCGACCATTGAAATGGCCGGCGGCTCTGTGCGTTGCATGATTGCGGGTATTCATTTGACGCCTCGCCTCAACAACGAAAGCGTAAAACTGCCGCCAAGTTAGGCCGCGATTTCCGTTTTGACCAAAGTTGCCAAATAGCCATCTCGCTTTTTAACAAAGGCCAATAGCTGGTCGTTATAGTTTGATGGCGCCGCATCGATTACGCTCTGGCGGGCCAAAACGGCATTGTGCCACGTGCGCAATTTTTCAGACCCTTGGTAAAAATCAAAGTCGCCAAGCGTTTCAAATGTTTGGATGTAGCGGAAAACGGTTCCCCAAACGCCATCCACCAGGTGGAAATTGTCACCGGCAAAAAACCGGCCTTCGACCTGTTCGTCGACCCGCGCGAATTTTTCTAAAAGCTCTTTGCGTTTTGTTTCAAACACTTCCTGTGTTTCTGCGGTATATAACCCCCATAGGGTTGCCAATGTTTGGGATGCAAATTCGATCCAGGCGCGGTGCTTGGCTTTTTGCAGCGGGTCTGTTGGGTGCAGCGAACCCGGGGTAACTTCATCAAGATACTCTGCGATCACCTGGCTTTCAAACAGAACGTTGTCATCAGCTTGCAGCACCGGCACTTTGCCCAAGGGTGAGAGCTTCAAGAACCAATCCGGTTTGTTGGCAAGGTCGATATCAATCCGCTCGAAGGGTACGTCTTTTTCCGCCAATACGATTAGAGCGCGCTGAACATAGGGGCAAAGCGGGAAGCTTATCAATTTGTAGTTAGGCATTTTCATCTCCATAAACATGCAACTGCATCTACCTATATGGACTTGCATTTAGATGCAACTGCATCTACCTTCACATTATGGTGATACCAAGTGAGCATACGCAAAAAGCATGGGCAGCACTGTTTCGGGCGCACACACTGGCGCATGAGGCAATTGAAGCTGAACTAAAGAAGGCCCGACTACCCAATTTGTCGTGGTATGATGTGTTGTGGGAACTCGAACAAACCTCTGAATGCGGCCTGCGCGCATTTGAGCTGCAACCAAAATTGTTGTTGCCGCAATATGGCATGTCGCGGTTGATTAATCGGATGGAAGCACAGGGGCTGATTGCCAAACACGACTGCCCAGAAGACGGCCGTGGGGTTGCCTTGTCCATCACCGACCAAGGACGAAAAATGCGACGCAAAATGTGGGCCGTTTACGGCCCGGCGATGCAAAAAGCGTTGGGCGAAAAACTCAGCGAAAATGAAATGGCACAATTAGCAACCATGTTGAAAAAACTCACCTAAACTTATCCTCCCAAAATTCGCTAAGTAATATCAGCACACTGGTGCAATAGTGGGATCAGGTGGGGAACTATGATGTCGCTTTGTGCATAGATCTTTATGTGCCGCCCGTCTTTGCCTTTTCCTTCTAAAAGGTTTTCTGGATCATCTAGTTTTGCGCCATGCACAAACCCCAAGTTGGCGTGGTCTTTGCCCCCATAAAGATAGACGACAGGTGTGTCGTGTTTATTCTTGTAAACAGGTGCGCCCCACTTCATGCCCTCTTTTGAATCCGGCAAGTGCGTATTTACGAGTTCGCGCAGACTGACCAGCAGCGTCTGCACAACTTCACTCTTGTCCGCAATATACGCGTCGACGCTGTCAGTGGGTTTTGGCATTGTGATTAACCTCCATTTTTAAAAGAAGTTAGCACACCGCATGCTTTTCATAATTGACGCACCTCAAAAAGGGAAGCAGAGAGGGTGACAGCCAAAAACGGGGCCCGAAGGCCCCGTAATTCTTTTAGGCTTTGGTGCCTACTTGCGGGCCAAATCGGCCAATGCATCGGCGAAAATGTCGATCTTATCAACACCAAGACCAGCGATATTCATGCGTGAGTTACCCACCATATAGACGCCATAGTCTTTTTTCAGTTTGGCCACGTCTTCTGGCGAAATGCCGATCAAAGAGAACATGCCACGGTGCTGAGCAATGAAATCATAATCCGCGCTGTTGGAGCGTTTACGCATGGCTTCTGCCAGGTTTTCACGGATCGTGACCATATGGTTGCGCACGTCGGTCAATTCGGCTTCCCATTCGGTGCGCAAGTCTTTGTCGTTCAAGATAATATTGACGATTTCTGCACCGTGATCGGGTGGCATTGAATAGTTGGCACGTGCCGCACCAAGCAATTGCGAGAAGGTTGTGTTGGCTGAATTTTCATCTGTTCCGATGATCATGGCACAGCCGACACGTTCGCGGTAAAGGCCAAAGTTTTTGGAGCATGATGCCGCCACTGCCATCTCAGGCAAGGTTGAAGCAAGTTTACGCAAGCCGTACGCATCTTCTTCCAAGCCATCGCCAAAACCAAGGTATGCGATATCAACCAGCACAAACACACCAGCATCTTCAATGATGTCAGTTAACTTGTCCCACTGATCGTTGGTCAGGTTTGCGCCAGTTGGGTTATGGCAGCAACCGTGTAGCAACAAGATATCGTCGCTGGTCATTTTGGTGACAGCGGCGCAAAGATCGTCAAAACGCACGTTACGCTTTTCTGCGTCAAAATAGGGGTATGTTGCTGTTTTAAGACCCGCAGCTTCCATCAACGGAATGTGGTTTGGCCAGGTTGGGTCAGAAATATAAACGGTTGCGCCAGGCTTTGCGATATTGAGCAAATCTGCGATCAAGCGCAAAGCGCCAGTGCCGCCGGGAGCTTGGGCTGCCCGCACACGATCGCGCGAAACGCTGTCGCCCAAAATTAGGTCGACCATTGAATTGTTAAAGCCAATATTGCCCGCCATACCTACGTAGGTCTTGGTGGTTTGGTCTTTCACCCGTTTGGCTTCCGCCTTTTGCACAGCCGTCATAATGGGCGTATTGCCCGTCGCGTCTTTATAGACGCCGACGCCTAGATCGATCTTATTGTCACGCTCGTCTGCAGCAAATTCAGCGATGAGCGCAATGATTTTGTCTTGTGGTGCGGGTGATAGATTTTCAAACATGACCTTGTTCCGGTTTGGATGTTTGTACCGTTTTTGGCACGGTATTTGTGTTAACCAGCGCAGACGTAACAAGCAAGTGATTTGCTTCGTCCATTCGTTCTATTCAGACTAAGAATTCTGGACCAGTTGATCAGGATTTCACGTCTATGCGCTTCTTTTCCCTGCCTGGCATTTTACTTATTCTATTGTCGGCATGTCTGCCAGCAATGGCCCAAGTTCCAACGCCACTGCCAAACAGCTTTGTTTCAATTGGCGAAAACCAGGTGGCACGTGCGTGGCTTGCGAACCCAACCACAAGCTATCAGCACTTTGTTTTGGGTGACAGATATGAAGCCGCGAGCCTTGTTGCTGAAATGCGGAATGGCGACATTTTGCAATATGATTTGCCCCAACATTTGGTGTTCGAGGATCGTCATGTTCGGTTAGCTGACTTAAACAACGATGGGAATGACGAATTGATCGTTGTGATGAGTTCGGCAGTGCAAGGGGCATCGCTGGCGGTTTTTGCCATCAAAGACGACATAAAATTGCTGGCTCAAACGCCGCATATTGGGTTGCCGTTTCGTTGGCTAAACCCAGCAGGCATCGCCGATTTTGACGGCGACGGGTTTCTTGAAATCGCCTTGGTGCAAAAGCCGCATTTGACAAAGCGACTAGAATTCTGGCGGTTGGAAAATGGGGACTTGCGGCGGGTTGCCGAATTGGATGGATATTCTAACCATCGCAATGGGTCGCGCCATCAGCAGATGAGCGCCGTCGTGGATGTGAACAAAGACGGCGTATCCGATTTGGTACTGCCCGGTCCAAACCGGAAAGTGCTTTACGCCGTGTCATTACTGCCTAAGCCAAACGTGATTGCGCAATGGCCGCTGAACGCCCCCATCGACGGCGATTTTGCGCTTAGATCGGAGAACGAGCGATATACTGTCGTTGTGACGCTAGAAAATGGTGCACAGCATGAGATAGGCTTGCATTAAGTTGATTATTGTCTGACATTTCCCTTTTCAATGCGAAAAGGTTGGTGCACAATAATGGTCCAACCACTGCGCAAGGGCTAACTCTTTAAAAGAGTATGCATGCGAATAACAAAAGACTTACGGGGAGATTACAGTGCCTATTATCAATCGTATCGCCGAGTTTCATGACGAGATTACTGCATGGCGACGCGACCTGCATGAAAACCCAGAAATATTGTATGAGGTGCACCGCACCGCCGGCAAGGTTGAAGAATTGCTCAAAAGCTTTGGCTGTGACGAAGTTGTGCCGGGCATTGGCCAAACCGGCGTCGTTGGCATAATCAAAGGCAATAAAACCGGCTCTGGCCGTGTCATTGGATTGCGCGCCGATATGGATGCGCTGCCGATCTTTGAAAAAACGGGATTAGAGCACGCCTCTAAAACCGATGGTGCCATGCATGCTTGTGGGCACGATGGGCACACTGCAATGCTTCTAGGCGCTGCTAAATATCTGGCGGAAACCCGCAATTTTGACGGCACGGTTGCTGTGATTTTCCAGCCAGCTGAAGAAGGTGGCGCGGGCGGCAAAGCCATGGTTGACGATGGCATGATGGAGCGATTTGGCATTGAAGAAGTGTTTGGCATGCACAATTTCCCCGGCATTCCCGTTGGTCAATTTGCTATTCGCGAAGGTGGCATCATGGCGGCGGCGGACCAGTGGACAATAAAAGTCACTGGTGTTGATAGCCATGCGGCAATGCCCCACCTGTCTGTTGATCCGGTTGTGATTTCTGCGCATATCATCACAGCATTACAAACGATTGTGTCACGCAATGTGGACCCAATTCAGTCGGCGGTTCTTTCAACCACCAAAATCAATGGTGGCTCGGCGTTCAACATTATTCCAATGAACGTGGAGATTTGTGGCACGGTGCGCGCGCTCAACCCTGAAGTGCGTGAAAACGTGAAAGCGCGGCTGATCTCGACCGCACAAGCAATTGCAGCAAGCTTTGGCGGCAAAGCTGACGTTGACTATAAAGATGGCTACCCAGTGACCATGAATGCCCCAGCGCAAACTGCGTTTGCCGCATCAATTGCGCAAAAACTAGTTGGCGAAGATCGCGTGGATACAAACGTTGAGCCGACCATGGGTGGCGAAGACTTTTCCTTCATGGCCAATGCGCGCCCTGGCGCCTTTATCATGATCGGCAATGGCGACACCGCTGGCCTTCACCAAGACACATACGACTTCAACGATGAAGTGATCCCCTACGGATCATCGTATTGGGCGCAATTGGTTGAAACGGCCATGCCCGCAAATTAGCAGCTTCCTGACCGAAGAGGCCACTCGCCCCGCCATTGTGCGGGGCATTTTTTTGCTCAGACCACTTTGTCGAGCAGTTCGCCGTTTTCAAAATAGGCGATCAGGTTTTCAACGACCTGACTGCTCATTTGCGCGCGGGTTTGTCGGGTGGCACTGCCGTTGTGCGGCGAAAGGATGACATTGTTAAGTTCTCGCAAAGCTTGTGGCACCTCAGGCTCGCCATCAAACACATCCAACGCTGCACCGCGCAAACCACCATTTGTCAGCAGGTCAATCAACGCGTCTTGATCCACCATATTGCCGCGCGCGATATTGACAAACGAACCGTTTGAACCCAACGCCTCCAAAACTTTACGGGAGATTATTCTGTTTGTCCCCTCGCCGCCCGGCGCGATCACCACCAACCAATCAACATTGCTGGCCATGTCGAGCAAACTATCGAAATAATGGTAAGGTTGGTCCTCTTGGTGCGTACGCCCATGATAGGCGACTTCCATATCAAATGCCGTCAACCGCGTAGCGATCGCTTTGCCGATCCGCCCTAGCCCCAAAATTCCTGCCTTTGCACCGGCAAGCTGACCGGTAAGGGGCCATTGCCCATCAGTTGACCAACGGCCAGTGCGTACATAATCATGACTTTGTGGGATCTGACGGGCGAGCGATACCATTAGACCAACAGTCAATTCCGCTACAGCAGCGTTTAAACGATTTGGGGTATTGGTAACGCGGACGCCCCGCGCTCTTGCGGCGTCAATATCGATATTGTCGTAACCAACGCCATAGTTTGCGATGATTTCAAGGTTGGGGAGTTGAGCAATTAGCTCAGCACTCACCTTGCCGCCACTCAATCCTTCAATCTTATAGCCGTGTTCCAACAAATATGCGCTTCGATTGTCCGCTTCATACAATTTGAACAGTTCAAATTGCGCGTCCAACATTTGAATACAATCGGCCGGGAGAGGCCCCGCCAGCAGGATTTTTCTCATGATAGAAACCACAGCCAGAATGAGATTGAGAATACGCTGATCAATGTGGAAAGCAGCACAGTGCTGGTGGCCACGTCAAGCGCACGGTTATAGTAGGTGGCAAAAATATAGGCATTTATGCCCGACGGCATAGCGGCCAACAATACAACCGCACGCGACACCTCATGCGGCACCCCTAAAATGGGCACCAGGATTACCCACGCCAAAAACGGATGTAGCAGCGTTTTAATCAGCGACATCATTGCTGCGGGCCACACGGCCTTTTTGATTGAGTATTGCGTGAGCGCTGCACCAAGACCGAATAAAGCTGTTGGCAGCACTGCTGCGACCATCATGATAGTGGCGTCATCCAAAACCTTTGGCAGCGACAGGCCGCTCAGGTTCAGGGTGACGCCGCAGGCGATGCCGATCAATAAAGGATTGGTTGCGATGCGCTTAAGCGCATCAATTATGGCGACACCAAGTGGGCGGCCGTCGCGCCGTGAAAGCTCCATGGTCATCATGCCGATGGTCATCAAGCTGGGTGCATGAAAACCAATAATAAGAAAAATG
>NZ_CAKZPW010000231.1:0-7202 GCF_937139385.1 uncultured Maritalea sp.
CCTCGCGACAACAGCAAGCACCAACTATGTCAAAGGTGGCTTTGACACAGATGCGGACATTAACGCCGAACTCGCCAAAATGACGACCGCTTTGGGCACACTTCGCTCCCAAGCGTCGACTTTTGGTACCAACATGACCGTGGTTGAAAACCGTCAGAACTTCACCACACGTCTGATCAATACGCTTGAAGAAGGCGCCGGCAAACTGGTCCTTGCAGACAGCAACGAGGAAGGTGCGAACTTGCTGGCTTTGCAAACACGCCAGCAACTCTCCTCAACATCACTATCATTCGCATCTCAGGCAGACCAAAACGTACTACGACTCTTCGGATAGTAGTCTCGCTAGGCTCGGTCAGAAAACGGCTCGTGGGAACGAGCCGTTTTTTTATGCACAGATGAATCTCGCCGCTGTCCCATAATGGAACCCACTCAAGACTAGCGTTAACCTTTCGGTAAGGTTAACAATTCATTGTCGCTAAGAATCAAAGCGCAAGAATTGTTAACTTTTAGCCAGGATGGTTTAACATGGCCGACATTACCCTCTCCCAATCCGTCAGACAGAATCTTTTGTCACTTCAAAGCACAGCGGACTTGCTCGGGCGAACTCAAAACCGTCTGGCTACAGGACAAAAAGTAAACTCAGCGCTCGACAACCCAAATTCATTCTTTACTGCGCAAGGATTGAACAACAGATCCAATGACTTATCGACATTGCTCGATTCAATGGGACAAGCTGTTCAAACCATCAAAGCGGCAGATCAAGGCATGTCCACCATCGTCGATTTGGTGGAAGCGGCAAAAGCAAAAGCCAATCAGGCACACCAATCCAACCTTGTTACTGATCGCCAAAAATTCGCGTCAGAATACAACGAATTGCTGTCGCAAATAGAATCGATTGCAAAAGACTCGGGCTATTCAGGCAAAAACCTATTGGCCGGTGCGGGCAACGACTTGCAGGTTGTTTTTAACGAAGACAGCACGTCCAAACTCTCAATTGCTGCTGTTGACCTGACTGATACATCTGGCCTATTGGCCCTGCCCGACCTTACCGTTGGCACCGCATCTACCGGCACAGTGACTGAGGCAAACCTTATTGCCGGCCGCGAGCCAGGCGACACACTGACGCTTACAGTCGGCTCAAAAACACACACCATCGAATATGGCGCAACAACAACCGCTGCAGATATTGTTTCGGCGTTGGATGCCCTGCCGGACGTAACGGCAACAACTGATGGCACTACGGTGACCATCTCTACAGTTGGCGGCGGTAATTTTAGCCTGGACGACACAAACGCCACAGCAGATATGACGACAGTTACCGGCACAGGATATGCCCAAAGCAGTTTTGAGCTGGACACGTCGATCAACAACACCTTGTCTGCGATTACAGAAGCTTTGAATACTCTACGCGGGCAAGCCTCTACCTTTGGGACCAACCTAACCGTTGTGGAAAATCGCAAAGATTTCACAAAGCAAATGATAAACACATTGGCCATTGGCGCAGATATGCTCACCCTTGCTGACAGCAACGAGGAAGGTGCGAATATGTTGGCTTTACAAACACGCCAACAACTATCTTCGACCGCTTTGTCCATGGCGTCGCAGGCCGATCAAAACGTATTGCGTCTCTTCCAATAATAGGGGGCAAAGGACCAGTTTATGGCGCTCAAAGTTGAACTCAAGCCAAATGAAAAACTGATTATCGGCGATTGCGTGATCACCAACTCCGATCAGCGCACCCGCTTTTATGTGTCTGGACACTCTCCAATTCTTCGCGAAAAAGACATCCTGACGTTTGAAACAGCCGACAGTCCAGCAAAACGTGTCTATTTCGCCATCCAGCTGATGTATTTGGAAGATGACATCGAAAAGGTGAAGGAAGATTACTTCACGCTGGTGAATGATTTTGTTCGCGCTGCGCCTTCAACCGTTGCGTTGGTGGACGATGTAAATAATGAGATATTAACGGGTTCACTATATAAAGCTTTGAAAAAGGCCAAGAAACTCATTGAGTATGAACGGGAATTGTTAGGGCATGCAACAACAGGCGGCAGCAGCATATCAACAGACAGCCAAGAAGACGGCGAGTCCTCGTGAGTTAGAGGCGAGTTTGCTTTCAAAATCGGCGGCACAGTTACAGCGTATCAAAGACGATTGGGACAATAAGAAAAGCGAATTGGACGGTGCCCTCACCTACAATCGCAAACTTTGGACAGTTTTTCTCACCTCCGTCACAAAAGACGAAAACCCGCTGCCCGTTGCAATTAAGCAGAATGTGGCCAATCTTGGAATTTTTGTGATGAATCAGACCATTCAGATTTTGGCAAATCCTGCACCTGAGAAGCTAACCGTAATGATCAACATCAATCAAGAGTTAGCTGCTGGCTTGCGCACCCAAATGCAACAAGCCGCAGAATAAAAACCAAAAGCAGCTTTGAGAATTTTAAAGCGACGGTCTCGGATCGTCGCTTTTTGCTTATTGGACGTAATTGACCAAAGACAATTTGCTCACGATTGAAGCGGTTTGATAGCTCGCTTGCATACGGGTCTGAAGTGACAAAATGCGCATAGCGACTTCTTCAATTGGCGCTTCTTCAATATTCACCAACATATTATCCAGCATCGATTTTTGCTGCACTTGTCGTTCCGCAATACGACCATTTGTTGTTTTGGCCAAACCCAACTCCATTTGAATAACTTCAATGGAGCCTTTTTCAGAGTTATGACTTTCGGACAAACGGTCGCGCACGGCATTGTTAAGTGATTGATATTTCAACTTTGCATCCGGATCAGAGGGTGAGAAACCTTCTGCCGCAAACACTGCCAAAGAGCGTATCAGACGGGTTGGACCGTCTTCATTTGCTTGCGCCCCATAAGAAACCCGTGTGTTTTCATCCACCCGTGCGTCAACCGTCTGGCGCGGGTTCGTTGCGCTCTGCCCTGTATACCAGATCACTGTGTCTGTATCAGTTGCCGCCACCAAACCGGTTGCCGTGTCGTACGGTGGACCATCCACACGTTGTGTCGTCTCTCCGTTCGCGGCGAAGAAATTGTCCGACGCTGCAAAGGCCGACGCGGCCACCAGATCAGTTTTGGTCAGTTCACCAAGTTTTGTGTCCAAAGCAGCCTTAAAGTTGGCCGCAGTTGCCGCTGTTGTGCCGCCAATCTGGAATTCGTTAGACGAAGTTGGTGGCCCAGCCACTGCTTTCATTTGCGCCTGAATTGTGCGCCCATCTGGCATAT
Source organism: uncultured Maritalea sp. (assembly GCF_937139385.1). Lineage (NCBI taxonomy): Bacteria > Pseudomonadati > Pseudomonadota > Alphaproteobacteria > Hyphomicrobiales > Devosiaceae > Maritalea > uncultured Maritalea sp. Next base: position 3,244 of record NZ_CAKZPW010000231.1, read on the forward strand.
CAAGTCCAATAATAATCCGCTCATTATCGTTCGGCTGCGCCGCAAAGTCGACGCTCAATGATGGTGGTGCTCCCGCCGGCCCGGTCAAGGTGGCAGCCGCTCCATCAGAGCTCAGACTATCAAGTTTAAAACCAAACGGATGGGTACCATCTTCACTCAAAGAAACAGCAGTGCCAACGATCCCAGTGGTTAGGCGCCCCATATTGGCCGCGCCCATGTCCGCCATTTTTCGTTGCGCCATTACCGTGCGAAAGCCCGCTTTACCGTCCTTGCCGTTCATGACCGCATCAAACTGCTCAACGGGGTTCTTTTCGGTTTCGTTACCGCCAAACAAATGCCTTCCATTGAGTTCACTATTCATCAAATCAATGAGCTCGGTCATCCGCGTCTCAGCCAAATACTGAGCGGCCGTCATATTGACGCCGTTGATTTCATAGGTACCCTGCTGCGCTGATGCACGCGCAGCGCCCTCAATTTCATCAACCCGCGACATAGTCGTAGACATGAAATTGATACGGATATTCACCATGTCAACGTTCTGCTTGTAGCTATCCAATGCGCTCAGCCGAGACCGCAAAGTCATATCGACAACACGGTCGCCGCCAAGTCCAGACAATGTTTGAGATTTCTGTCCTGTGCTCAATTGTTGCTGCAGCACATCCAAGTCGCTGCGCATGTCCGCAATCGAACGATAGTTAAATTGGGCTGGGAACATTGAGTTATTAATAATCATCGACTTATCCCTTTCCCTTAAATTTGCATCAGTGTTTCAACGAGTTCTTTGGCGATGCTCACCACCCGCGCATTGGCCGCATAGGCGTTTTGCAGCTGCAGTAGCATTGCCATTTCCTCATCAATATCAACGCCATAAGCTTCCTTGGCACGCATTTCGAGCGTTTCCATCACCACGCCCTGGCTTTCATAAGCTTGCTTAGTTGAGGCGATTACATTGCCTTGAAAGTTCAACGCTTGCTTGACCAAATTCTCCACATTACCAGAGACTTTGAAGAACCCCGTAGCCTGATCGGATGCCGTAGATGCAGTAAATTCCAAATTGGCCAACTGATCGATAAGATAATTGGGTCGCGTCGCATCACCAATTGAAGTGGTGGTTTCATGCTTCACCAGCAATGAGTTATCAGCAACAATCGCTTGGTTCACCGCAATTCGGCCGGCGTAGCCACGTTTTTGCGGAACACCATCAAGCGAGTTTGTAAAGCTGCCTCCACCATTATCAGTGAACAGTGACAAAGCTGTCCCAGCACCTTGATCGGCTGTTACTGTTGTGTGCGCATTCAAACTATTGATATCAGTGGTATTTCCCGCGCCATCGTCCATGAAACGAATTGTAGTCCCCGCAGGATTACTGACCGTAATCGCGGCACCAAGTGTTGCATTTAGCGATGTTGCAACAGCGCCAATTCCTCCGCTAAAATCCAGTCCAATTGTGCGGACACCATTTGCGGCCGTAGAATCCATCGGCAGTTTTGACGCATCATCAACCCGCACAACATTGACTGTTTTAGCGGTCCCGCCTTCCACATATTTCACAGTAAAACTGTTGCCAACTTGTACGTTGGCTAGGTCCACTTCAAAACCATCCGCTCCGCCAGCGGCCACGGCAGCACCTGCTGTATCAATGGTAGACATAGCCTGCGCCAAGCCAGCAGCAATCTCATCAAGTTGGTTTTGCAGGGTCACCAAGCTATTATCGCGTTGGTCCAACAGTGAAGAAATCCTGCCTGTGTGCAAAACCCCATGCGCAACAACATCAATAGCAAGACCAGAAGGGGTCGCAATGGTCAATTGGCCAACCCCAGATTTTGCTGGATCAGCGTCGTAAAGCGCAGTGGCTGCCAAATTTCCAGCGGTCTGGAACTGGAATTGCGAAGCCTTGCCATCCAACAAACCAATGCCAGACCGTGTGTGCAATGCAACAGAGCCGTCACCACGATAGTCAACACTCACGTCAACCAACTCGGAGATTTTGTTGATCAATCGATCCCGTTCATCCAACACACTTATGCGCGTATCATCGTCTCTTGTTGTGTCCGTCAAGTCAGCATTTATGTCTGCAAGAGATGACAAATATTGATTGACTTCAGAGACATGCACAGAGATTTGACTCTCCGCCTCCACCCGCATCGTTTGGGTCGAGCGTGACAAGAAATTCAACGTTTCCGCCATAGACTGCGCCCGATCAACAACTTGGGATCGAGACACAAAGTCCTCTGGGCTAGTGGTAAGCGACTGCAAAGAGGCTTTTAGATTAGCCAGCTGTGTATCAAGCGAATTGATGCTGCCAGGCTTTCCCAGCAGCTGATCAATCTGGTTCATGAAACCTGCTTTGACGTCCATTGCGCCCATTTTGCCGGTTTCACGATGTGTTTGCGTTTCAAGCGCTTGCACATAGGCGCGCTGCACCTTAGCAACACGAACGTTGACGCTGTTGACGCCAAGATCTTCAACAAGCGAAAGTTTTTGGCGGTGATAACCCGGGGTGCCCGCGTTCGCAACGTTACGGGACACCACGGTAAGACCGCGTTGGTTCATGTCCATTCCAGCGAGTGCGTTGCTAAGTGTTACACTTAATCCCATGATAATCCCGTTACAAACCTGATGTCATAAAAGACGAGATAAAGGCGCAGCTAGGCGCCTAAACCTATCTCACCATATTGAGCGCTTCTTGCAGCATTTCATCAGCGCTCGACACAATCCTTGTGCCCGCTGCATATGCTTGCTGCGTCACAATGAGTTTCGTGAACTCTTCAGAAATATCGGTGTTGGAACTCTCTAAAGCAGCGCCCGTCACTTTGCCATCAATATCCAAAATCGCATCGCCAGATTCCGACGTTGCGGAGTAAATCCCCCCATCGTGCCGTCTCAGCTGGTTTTCCGAGTTGAACTGAGCGGTCACAACTTGCGCCAATTCAACTTTTTTGCCGTTGGAATAATTGGCAACAATTCGCCCTTCACTATTCACTTCAACTGAAACAAACTCACCAGCGGGATAACCATTTTGCGAAAGCTTTGTGACCTCCGCAGTTCCATTCGCATCAGAAAACTGCGTCACGCCATTGGACCCATGAATAAGCGACACATCACCAATGGTGATCCCATCAATTACCAAGCCAGTTAGACTCACCGATGATACAGCCGGATCTAGCGAGCCGTTCGTACCAAAAACATAATCCTGGCTCACCTTTTTCCACTGAGGGTTCGCACCAGTGGCATCCCCGTCAAACTGATAGAACATGTTCCAAGTGTCTTTCGCAGCCCCCCCTTGGGCATAGCTGGCGGTTTTTGCCCACCGCAGCTGTACGTTCGCTGGTGCGCCATTTTCCGCATATACGGTGATCGCACCGCCAGCGATTGAGTCAGCCAAGAACTTTGCGTTTTCGTCAGCATTTACGTTGCCAGTAGCGATCGGATCTACTGTATAGTCGCCAGAATCGAGCAATTCGGAATGTGTATTAACCGGATCATAGCCGGCGTTTTTCGGCAACTGAGGCAAGTTCAATTGATAATTGAAAACCGCTGTGCGTTGAGACGGAAGGAATGAGTTGTCCAGCTTAATAACCTCTGGCACAGAACCAGCAACGTTGCCCGTTTTACTATCAATAGGGAGCCCTTTGAGGTAGGCGCTTGATCCGTTGACCAAATAGCCCTCTTTATCCACGTCAAAGTCGCCGCGGCGGGTGAAAAAGTCTGTGCCACCAAAGACCGCATTGCCGTCATTGGTGCCGATTTTCTTTTCAACAACAAAAAAGCCACCGCCATTGATCGCCATATATGTGTTGCGGTCGGCTACAGTAATATCACCCTGCACGTCGTTCGTCGCACGTGATTGCGCCAACACCGCACCAGCAATTTGCCGTTTGGAAGGGGCATCTGGGATCAAATCAACAAAATCTGTTTCAATCCGTTTATAGCCAGTTGTTTGAGAGTTCGCGATATTG
>NZ_CAKZPW010000232.1:0-7031 GCF_937139385.1 uncultured Maritalea sp.
TTTTTGGTCATCTCGATACTCTGGGTAAGCGAGGTTCCCGGCGGGAGAATCTGTTGCATCGCCAAATCTCCCTCCTCCAGGGTGGGGATGAACTCACCACCCATGCGGGAAAAGACAAAAATGCTGACGGCAAACAAGGCGATGGTAGCGAATACGAACACTGTTTTAAAGCGAAGTGCCGCCTTGAGTACCGGCGTGTACAGCCACTGAAAGAAATCAATAATGCGATCGGCAATGGTACGCTTGTTGGTCACCTTCTTCTTGAGGAATAGCGCGGACATGGCGGGGACGTAAGTTAACGAAAGGATGAGTGCTCCGGCAATGGCCAGCATAACGGTATGCGCCATGGGCTGGAACATCTTTCCTTCGATTCCGACAAGGGCGAGAATGGGGATATAGACCATCAGGATGATGATCTCGCCGAAAGCGGTCGAGCTGCGAATCTTAATAGAGCTCTCGGTCACCTCGTCATCCATTTGCTCCTGGGTGAGTTTTTGTCCCGCGAAACCGACCTGGAGGCGATGGACGCCAACCTGGTGGGTGGCGATCTCGGCCTGGTCGAAGACAGTTTCACCACCATGACAGGAAAACATGTCGATCTGGCCATTTATGTTGAGCATGGCAAGGAAGGTCAATGCGACTGGGCGATGGATAGCCTGAAACGCTCAATGGTTTGGGACGAAGAACGGTTCGGGTGCGAGTATGATCTTGACGTGTTCAACATTGTTGCGGTGTCAGATTTCAACCTTGGCGCAATGGAAAACAAGGGCTTAAACATTTTCAACGACAAATGTATTTTGGCGAATCCGCAAACCGCAACTGACGATGATTATGAAAAAGTTGAAGCGATTATTGCGCACGAGTATTTCCACAATTGGACGGGCAACCGAATTACTTGTCGAGATTGGTTCCAGCTCTGCCTCAAAGAGGGGTTAACCGTTTTTCGCGACGAAGAGTTTACTAGTGACGAGCGCTCACGCGCTGTAAAGCGGATTGTTGATGCACGTGACTTGCGCGCGCACCAATATGCCGAAGATTCAGGTCCGCTTTCACACCCACCTCGCCCAAACCAATTCAAAGAAATCAACAATTTCTACACAGCCACGGTCTATGAAAAAGGCTCAGCGATTGTGCGCATGATCCAGACCTATTTGGGCAAAGATATGTTCCGCAAAGGCATGGACATCTATCTTGAACGCCACGACGGTGATGCAGCCATTATCGAAGACTTCGTGAAATGCTTTGAAGATGCAAGCGGCAAAGACTTAAGCCATTTGCAAATGTGGTACACGGTTGCCGGGCGTCCTGAAGTGAACATCACCCACAGCTATGACGGCGAGAGCAAGCGCCTAACCATCAACCTTGAACAGATCAATAAGCCAACGCCGGGCGAGCCCACGAAAGAGCCCAAATTTATTCCAATTCGATTTGGTTTGGTTTCTGATAATGGCGAAGACCTTAGCTGGGATAGTGTAGCAGGGGCAACGGTTGAAGAAGATCTGATGATCCTTGAAAAAGCCAAGCAGACCGTGGTGTTTGAAGGGGTATCGAGCAAGCCAACACTTTCCCTGTTCCGCGATTTTTCGGCACCGGTTAGCGTCAATTCAGATTTGACGATGGACGACAAACTTAACCTTGCACGATTAGACAATGACCCGTTCAACCGCTGGGACAGTTTGCAAAATGTTGCGCTTGATATCTTGGTGCCTGCCGCCAAAATCGGCGGAGAGGACCCCACCCCGCAAGACCTTGGCAAATTGGCTGAAGCGTTCCGGTCTGTTTTGATGGACCAAACACTTGATAACGCCTTTAAAGCGCTAACGCTTAGCTTGCCGACCCAGTCTGTTTTGGCTGAACACGTTGGTGAAAATATTGATCCTGAACACATCTATGATGTGCGACGCCTGGCACTTTCAACGATCGCGACGATGATCGAACCTGAGCTAGCTCAAACATATAAGTCCTTGCTTGATGAAGGTACCTATTCGCCTGACGCTGCTTCTGCTGGTGCACGTGCATTGAAAAATCAGTGCCTCAACCTATTGTTGGCAGCGGACGCAAACAAAGGCGGCCAAGTGGCCGTAGCACAATATCACGCCGCCACCAATGTGACGGACCGGAGTGCTGCACTTGGCGCGCTAGCGGCGTCTAACCACCCTGCCGCAGCGGAATTGCTCACCGATTTCCGCAATAATCACTGTGACGATATTTTGGTGTTCGATAAGTGGCTAAGCCTAAACGCAATCATTCCAGATGAAGACGCTTTGGATCGCGTCAAATCTTTGATGAATGATCCAAAATTCAACATTGAAAACCCAAATCGCGTGAGATCTTTGATTGGTGGTTTTGCGGCCAATCAGGTTCAATTTGGGCGCAAAGATGGGGCGAGCTTTAACTTTGCAACGAACTTGATTGCGGACATTGATACGCGCACGCCTCAATTGGCCGCACGATTGCTCACGCTTTTCCGTTCGTTCAAAAAATACGAATCAACTCGCCGAACCGCTGCACAATCCGCGCTGGAAAACCTACAAAAAAGCCCCAACTTGTCGCCTGACTGTTCAGACATTTTGGAACGCACTTTGGCTGGTTAATTTTTTTCTAACAGTAAGTGATTCAAAAGACTCAAAGTTTTTGGAGCCGGTGTTAAGTTGCAATTTGGGGGCTCGACAAGAGTCCCCTTTTTGATTCAGTATCTTAGCTAAGCGAAGCGAGAAATCGTCGCCTGGGGTTTTATTTGATACTGGAGAGATACGATGTTGACGACGGAGCAATCCGACGGCGCTGCAGCGGGATTCAGAGCAACACAGAATGTGTCGCATGACTCAAAACTTTCGCAGAAGCGATCCGTCACTTTTTCCAACTGGCAAAACATCACATCGCTCACTCCAGATGTCCAATTTGAAATTGCAAAAACACTTGTCGCCATGCTGATTGTGGCAGCGGCAATTTTTTTCTTTGAAGGCTTTGACCATTTCACCCGCTCCATTATTGCCATTTTGACCATTGCAGGTGTTTGCGCGCTGCACCAGCTAATTCAACCGGCACCGGTACAAGAAGAGCAGAGCGAAGCAACAAACACATTGCACGAAACCCTTGAGCATATGCCACATGGTTTGGCCCACTGGGACGCGCAAGCGCAGCTACTTTGGTGCAACTCAGCCTATCGCGAATTGATGGGACTGGAAGAGAAAGCAGCGGAACAAGGTGCGCCTTACGCCGAGATTATGACCGAGGCGACAAATCCAATTACATTTGATGCACATAAAGACGATGAGCATCATCGAGTTGTAGTGGCCAGATGTGCCGACGAGAAAATCATCCGCATCGAGGATATTTCTGACCCCGACCACAGTTTTGTTACCGTGATTATTGATAGCACCGAACACCACGCCGCAAAGAAAGCCAAAAAAGCGCTGCAAGAGCAATATCGGGAACTAGCTAAACAATATCATGCTGAAAAGATCGCGGCTGAAGCAGCCAGCAGATCAAAGACAAGCTTTTTGGCGCACCTGAGCCACGACATGCGCACCCCCCTTAACCACATCATTGGTTTTGCCGACCTTGTGCAACATGAGCCTTACGGCCCACTTGGGGACAAACGCTACTCAAACTATATCTCCGACATCAAACAATCCGGCGAAGCTCTGCTTGACAATTTTGCTTCGATTTTGGATCTGGCCCAACTTGAGGGTGGGCAAACAATTCAAAATGATACTGACGTGGATATGTATAAATTCGTGAAGCAGAGCCTGCGCCGCCATGCAGCGCGTGCCAAACGCGCCGGGCTAAAACTGGACGCAATGAACCTTTGTGAAAGCGTCGTGAAAGCAGATCCCGCATTGTTGCGCCGAATGGTCGACAACCTTTTGGACAATGCCATTCGTTTTACCCAAGAAGGTGGATCAATTGTGCTAAACTGTTGGTGCGGAAACGATGGTGTGGTTTTAGAGGTTACTGACAGTGGCATTGGCATGCCGCAAGAACGCGTCGAGTTACTGTCTCAGCCCTTTATCTTGGGCGAAGCGGCCTTCACTAAAGACCACAACGCACTGGGCCTTGGCATTGCCACTTCCCGAGCGATCGCTGAATTGTCTGGCGGATCCTTGGTGATCGACAGCAACCCCGGCATAGGCACAACAGTCGCCATCACGCTACCTGCGAAGATTGAAGATGGCACTTTAGAAAAAGCCGCTTAGCGATTCATTTAATTGATAAATTCCTCAAACACCGATGCTGTTCGATTTTGTCGTTCCGCCAGTTCTTCCTCAAGCATTTGAAGGCTCGGGAAATTGGTAGTGCGGGTCAAAAGCTCAACAAAACCATCACTCCAGTTTTCAGTTTTCACCGCCTCAATCTGGCAGGCGGCAGTGAGCTGCAGCACCACATTGTAAAGCGCGTGAGTTTGATCAAGTTCAGCTGTGCTTTCAATTCGACCATGAGCTTCAAGCGCTTTGATAACGTCCAGAGGTGGTGCTTGTGGCACGCCCAATTCTTGACCAAAGGCCAGCTGGGCAAACTGAGCTATGAACTCTAGATCAATCAAACCACCACTTGCGAGCTTGATGTCCCAAGCCGATTTGGCCGGCCGTTCACGTAGCAAACGGTTGCGCATATCCAATACGTCGGTCACAAGCTTTTGGTGATCAACCGGCCCTGTCAGCACCGTTTCAATTACTTTGGAAATGCGCGCACCCAATTGCCCATCGGCAAAAACCACGCGTGCGCGAGAGAGTGCCATATGTTCCCATGTCCAGGCATCTTCGCGTTGATAGCGTTCAAAACCACGCAAACTGGTTGCGAGCGGCCCTGCGTTGCCTGAAGGGCGCAAACGCATATCTGTTTCATACAACACCCCTTCTGCAGTGGGTGCCGAAATGGCGGCAACCAAACGCTGCGTAAGGCGGATGAAATAGTGCGAACTATCTAGCTGCTTTGGACCCGTTGATTGCTCACTGCCCTCGGGCAGATCATAAATCAGGATGAAGTCCAAATCTGATTGTGCATTCATTTCGCGGCTGGCCATTTTACCAAATGCCAGCAGCGCGACTTCTGCCCCATCAACAATGCCATACTTTAATTCAAATTCTTGGCGCACGGCTTCAAAAACCCAATTGAGCAATATTTCAGCCAAAGCGCTAAACTGTTTGGCAGCGGCATCAGCTGCAAGCGTACCAGCGATTAATCCCGCGCTGATGAGAAAGATTTGCTCTTGGCCGAATATACGGGCACGATCAATCAAGTCCTCATAAGAGCGGGCTTCACCCAGAAACTCTTTCGCGCGCACGTCTATAGTATGAGGGCTGGGCACTTCATCATAGAATGCGGGGTCAATTAAACCGTCCACGATATGCACGCGGCGCAAAATGGCGTCTGTCATACGCGGCGCGGCTGCCATGAAGTCGATCAAGACATTTTGCAGGCGCTGATTGTTCTGCAATAGCGCAAACAGCTGGACCCCTGCGGGCAATTTGGAGATGAAAAAATCAAACTGGCGCAACGCCTCATCCGCGTTGCGCGCATTTGATATGTTGCGCAACAGGCTGGGAATAAGCGCTGTGAGCGTTTGGCGGGCCTTATCAGCCCTTGTAGCGGCGTAGCCGCCATAATGCCAGCGCTTGATGGTTTCTATGACTTTGGAGGGGTCTTTAAACCCTATTTCAGAGAGCTTGGTCCAAGTTGCAGGGTCGTCATCACTTCCGGTAAAAACCAGATCACCCAATTCGTCGTCTTCTTCATCATCGCTAAACAATTCGCCATAATGATCAACAACCGCATCCAAACAGTCGCGATAAGCTTTTTTGAAGGCAGCCACATCGTCAAACGGCAACAAGGCGACAATGGGTGCGAGTTGCTTATCGGTCTTGGGAAGTGAATGGGTTTGTTCGTCGTTGAGCATTTGCACACGGTTTTCGACCGCCCGAAGGAACCAATATCGCTCAATCAACCCTTGAGCAACGTCGCTGGAAATCCAATTGGTGGCGGCCAGCGCGCTGAGTGTGTCTGAAGTGGATCGCGTGCGCAGCAGTGTGTCCCTGCCCCCGGCAATCAATTGTTGTACTTGGGCGAAAAACTCAATCTCTCGAATGCCGCCACTGCCCAGTTTGACGTTGTGGCCCAACACGGTTCGCCCAGCGACATTTTTTGCCGTGTTGATTTGGCGCTTGATCGTTTTGATGTCGCCGATGGTGGCAAAATCTAAATGCTTGCGCCAGATGAAGGGGGAAAGCTCTGTTAAAAAGCGCTCACCCGCTTCAATATCGCCCGCGCATGGCCGCGCTTTGATCCAGGCTGCCCGCTCCCAGTTTTGGCCGCGCGATTCATAATAGGACATGGCAGCGCCAGTTGAAATGGCTACTGGCGTTGAGCCAGGATCGGGCCGCAAACGCAGGTCGGTGCGGAACACATATCCCGTTTCGTCACGCTCTTGCATGATGGCCGCCAGCTCACGCACCATTTTTTCGTAAATGCGGCCAACACGCGGATTATCTGCGAGCGGTGAACGTGCCAAATCGTAAAACGCTACAATGTCTATGTCCGACGAATAATTGAGTTCCAACCCGCCATGTTTGCCCAAGGCAAGAATGGTCAGGCCCGACTGGCGTGATGGGCGCATGGTTGGATCAACAGCGACACCCAAAGCGTGAAATCGCTCAGTGACCAAATGATCAAGCGCGGCGTCTAAACATTTATCTGCAAACAACGCGAGCCATTCTGTCGTGTCTTTTGGCGTGGTTGCGCCACTCACTTCGGCAACGGCGGTCACCAGTGCGATGCGCAATTTCAACTGCCGCAGCAATGCACGCAGTCCCATTTCATCCAAATCAAGAGATTGCGCACCCTCAGCGTCCGCCAATATTTCCGCGACAGTGTCAGCGGTTGGTTTGCTCAACGCCGCGTCAAGCCAAGCAAGGTTTGCCCTTGCGCAATCTGCCAAAAATGGCGCCGCCTCAAAAATGCAAGCCAAGCCAGATCGACACGAAGAAATGTTGCTTAGTGGCAGTTCTGTTTCGGCCAATAGATCACCAATT
>NZ_CAKZPW010000233.1:0-7036 GCF_937139385.1 uncultured Maritalea sp.
CAGCAGAGGTGAATGGCAAGCTGATCGCACGCGTTGATGGGCAGCGAATTGCGGACGAGGTAGTATCATGAGCAAACAGCGTATTTTTGTGCCGCTCGACAGCGCTGCAGTTGCGTTGGGCGCAGATGATGTTGCGGCTGCGATTGTTGGAGAAGCCGCTGCGCGCAATTTGGATATTGAGATTGTCCGCACAGGTTCTCGAGGTATGCATTGGCTTGAGCCACTCATTGAGGTTGAGGTTGAGGGACAACGTGTTGGCTATGGGCCAACTCAGCAAGCAGAAGTTTTGTCGCTTTTTGATGCAAGTTTTTTAGAGGGCGCAGGTCACGAGAAATCCGTTGGGATTGTTGAAAATCTTCCATTCATGAAAGACCAGCAACGCCTGACCTTTTCGCGATGCGGTATTACGGACCCACTTTCCCTCTCTGATTATCAAGCGCATGGCGGGTTGGATGGCGTTAAACGTGCAATCAAACTCCAACAAAGCGATATTGTTGAGGTCATCAAAACTTCTGGATTGCGCGGTCGCGGCGGCGCGGGTTTTCCGGCCGGCATTAAATGGGACACTGTGCAAGGTGCGCAGGCAGACCAAAAGTACATCGTTTGCAACGCAGATGAAGGCGACAGCGGCACATTTGCTGATCGCATGATTATGGAGGGTGATCCATTGCTCTTGATTGAGGGCATGGTGATTGCTGGATTGGGCGTTGGCGCAACCAAAGGCTATATTTACTTAAGGTCTGAGTACCCGATTGCGGCGCGCATTCTCAATGAGGCGATTGAGGTCGCTAAATCAAACAAGTTGCTCGGAGATGACGTGCTGGGATCGGGAATTGCATTCCATCTCACCGTGTTCATTGGTGCAGGTGCTTACATCTGTGGCGAAGAAACATCTTTGCTGGAAAGCCTTGAAGGAAAACGTGGGTTGGTGCGTGCTAAGCCGCCGTTACCAGCGCTTGAGGGATTGTTCGGCAAACCAACACTTGTGCATAATGCTTTGTCCTTGTGCGCAGTGCCGTGGATATTGGCCAATGGCGGTGACGCATATGCAAAATACGGGCAGGGGCGTTCAAAAGGCACTCTAGCGTTCCAGCTGGCGGGTAACATAAAGCAGGGCGGTTTGTTTGAAACCGCGTTTGGCGTTAAACTGGGTGATCTGGTCAATGAATATGGCGGCGGCACAAGAACAGGCCGACCCTTTAAGGCCGTGCAAATTGGTGGCCCATTGGGTGCCTATTTACCTGAAGCAATGCTCAATTTGCCTATGGACTATGAAGTCATGGCACAAAATGGCGCAGGCGTTGGCCACGGTGGCATTGTTGTTTTTGACGACACCGCTGATTTGATGGCGCAAGCCCGCTATGCGTTTGAGTTTTGTGCTGAAGAAAGTTGTGGCAAGTGCACCCCATGTCGTGTGGGTGCGGTGCGCGGCGAAGAGGTGATCGATAAAATCGCAGCAGGCACTGACTATGATCAAAACATGGTTCTGCTTGAAGATCTGTGTGAATTGATGGTTGACGGTTCACTGTGCGCGATGGGCGGGATGACGCCAATTCCGGTGATGAGCGCAGTTAAACATTTCCCTGATGATTTTGCGCCGCGGCATGTCCGCGAAGCGGCAGAATAGGAGATAGAATATGCCTATCTTAAAGGAACAAGATTTTGGAACGCCAAAGTCGAAAAATGATAAAACCGTTCAAGTTGAAATTGACGGCTTTGCGGTTGACGTGCCGGAAGGCACCAGCGTCATGCGGGCTGCATCTGAAATTGGAATCGACATACCAAAGCTTTGTGCAACTGATAGTTTAGAGCCTTTCGGCTCATGTCGGTTATGCTTAGTAGAGGTTGAAGGCCGCAAGGGAACGCCTGCTAGTTGCACCACCCCTGTTGCGCCCGGCATGAAGATTTCAACCCAAACGCCTCGGCTGGAAAAGCTGCGGCGCGGGGTGATGGAACTTTACATTTCAGACCATCCGCTTGATTGCCTTACTTGTGCGGCAAATGGGGACTGCGAGTTGCAAGATATGGCAGGTTCGGTCGGTTTGCGCGATGTGCGCTATGGCTATGACGGTGCGAACCATTTTGATGCCCAAAAAGATCAAAGCAACCCGTATTTTACCTTCGACCCAGCCAAATGTATTGTTTGTTCGCGTTGCGTAAGAGCTTGCGACGAAGTGCAAGGTACTTTGGCACTCACTATTGATGGGCGTGGATTTGGCAGCAAAGTCGCTGTGGGCGCAGAAGACTTTTTCTCCTCTGAGTGCGTTTCTTGTGGGGCTTGCGTGCAAGCTTGTCCAACTGCGACTTTGCAGGAAAACACGGTGATTGAACATGGTACACCTGATCGTTCTGTTTTAACGACCTGCGCCTACTGTGGTGTTGGCTGTTCGTTCAAAGCAGAGATGAAGGGTGATCAAGTTATCCGCATGGTGCCGTTTAAAGACGGCAAGGCAAACCATGGACACTCATGTGTTAAAGGGCGTTTTGCATGGGGTTATGCCACACATAACGACCGCATAACCAAACCAATGATCCGGGAGAAAATCTCCGACCCATGGCGCGAAGTATCGTGGGATGAGGCGATTGCGTTTTCAGCTGAAAAACTGAAAAAGGCGCAAGCGGATCACGGCGTAAAAGCGATTGGTGGCATTACTTCTTCACGTTGTACTGCTGAGGAAGTTTGGGTGGTGCAAAAAACCATTCGCGCCGCTTTTGGCAACAACAATGTGGATACCTGCGCGCGCGTTTGCCATTCACCAACTGGTTATGGGTTGAACCAGACTTTTGGCACCTCGGCCGGTACGCAAGACTTTGATAGCGTTGAAGAATGTGACGTGATCATTGTGATTGGCGCAAACCCGACAGATGCACACCCGGTTTTTGCCTCGCAAATGAAACGCCGTTTGCGTGAAGGTGCAAAACTGATTGTGGTTGATCCACGCAAGATTGATTTGGTGAAGTCTGCCCACATTGAAGCAGATCATCACTTGCCGTTGAAGCCGGGGACCAATGTTGCGGTGGTGAATGCACTTGCACACGTTATTGCGAAAGAAGGATTGATTGACGAGGAATTTGTGCAAGAGCGTTGTGACTTGCAAAGCTTCAACGAATGGCGAAATTTCATTCTTGATGACATAAACGCCCCTGAGACCATTGCTGCGGAGAGTGGCGTTGATGCAGAAGAAATCCGAAAAGCCGCGAGGCTTTATGCAACCGGCGGCAATGCAGCGATCTATTATGGGTTGGGCGTAACCGAACACAGCCAAGGGTCTACCATGGTCATGGGGATGGCGAATTTGGCAATGGCGACTGGCAATATTGGTCGGCGCGGGGTTGGCGTAAACCCCCTTCGTGGCCAGAACAACGTGCAGGGCTCGTGCGACATGGGCTCATTCCCACACGAGTTACCTGGTTATCGCTCGGTTGCGGATGATGCAGTGCGAGGTACGTTTGAAATGGCGTGGCAACGCGACCTAGACGCGGTGCCGGGCTATCGTATTCCCAATATGTTCGACGAGGCAATTGCTGGAAAATACAAAGGCATGTACGTGCAGGGCGAGGATATCGCACAGTCCGACCCCAATACCCATCACGTTGAAGCCGCACTGAAAGCGTTGGACATTTTGATCGTTCAGGACCTTTTCCTCAACGAGACGGCGCGCTTTGCGCATGTGTTCTTGCCCGGCACGTCGTTCCTTGAAAAAGACGGCACTTTCATCAATGCAGAGCGTCGTATTAACCGCGTTCGTCCAGTGATGAAATCGGCGACTGGACTGGAAGAATGGGAAGTGACTCAGCGTTTGGCAAACGCAATGGGTTACACAGAAATGAACTATTCTGATGCCTCGCAAATCATGGATGAGATTGCAGCGCTTACGCCCACGTTTGCCGGTGTCAGTTTTAAGCGATTGGACGAAACAGGGTCTGTGCAATGGCCATGCAACGAGGATGCGCCCGAGGGCACACCCATCATGCATGTTGATGGTTTTGTTCGTGGAAAAGGCGCATTCATCATCACTGAATATGTGCCAACAACTGAAAAAACCAATCGTAAGTTCCCGCTGATCCTGACGACAGGACGGATCTTGAGCCAATACAATGTAGGTGCGCAGACGCGGCGTACTGACAATGTGGATTGGTGGGAAGAAGATGTGCTTGAAATTCATCCGTCGGACGCTGAGGCCAAAGGTATTCAAGATGGGCATTGGGTTTCTATAAGGTCCCGAAAAGGTGAGACAACGTTGCGCGCTCTGATATCGGAACGGATGGCGCCCGGTGTTGTTTATACAACCTTCCATCATCCAGAGAGTGGGGCCAATGTGATCACCACCGAGAATTCGGATTGGGCGACCAACTGTCCTGAATACAAGGTGACAGCGGTTGAAGTGACCCCTGCAAATCACAAATCTGAGTGGCAGGAGCATTATGCTTTGGAAACACCTTCGTTGCGCAAAATTGTCAAGAAGGTGCCTGCAGAGCCCGCTGAGTAATGGGTGATCCACAGGATAAATCGGACAATGCCCGCCAATTGGAAGTGTCCATTGGCGGGCAAATGGCCGCTTGGCAAATTGCTGAGGAATGCCCGGTTGCGCTGGTTTACAACCAACGCAATTATGCAGTCATGTTGGCCACACCGGATGACCTTGAGGATTTTGCTGTTGGCTTCTCGATTTCAGAGCGAGTAGTGAATGCTGAAGATGAGATTAAGTCGATATCTGTGCAATCTGTGGATGCTGGTTTTGACATAAAAGTTGAAATCGATCCTGCACGGTTGGAACGTTTGGATATACGACAAAAGCGAAGGAACCTTGTGGGGTCGGCGAGTTGCGGGCTTTGCGGGCTTGAGAATGCGGATAGCTTTTTAGCGCCATTGCCCGAGGTTGCCGATCGGTGTTTGAACTTGCCAGACGACGTGATTTCTAAAGCCGTGCAAGAGTTGCCCGCGCGTCAAAGGCTAAACGCGGAGACCTATTCAGTGCACGGGGCGGCTTGGGTTGCCTTGGACGGATCGATTGAACTGGTGAGAGAAGACATAGGTCGCCACAATGCTGTCGACAAATTGTTGGGCGCGCGCGCGCGGCAATCGGGCCAAGCAGATGGCTTCATGCTTGTAAGCAGTCGCTGTTCGTACGAGATTATCGAAAAGGCAGCACGCCATGGCGTGCGGGCTGTAGTCTCCATTTCTGCACCAACCGGCTTTGCGCTAGACAAAGCAGCGCAATCAAATATCGGACTTTATTGTTGGTCAAAAGAGGGGCCGGTCCGGCTTTTCTGATTATTTGTGCGTCCAGTCTGTTGGGTCATTTGAGTTATTTGGCGACAGGCCAATAATGTCGCCGTCAAGTGAGCAACCAAGTCCCAGAACAGTTCTATTGGCATAGGCAAAATAGGCTATTACTTGGTTGATCTCTAAAATTTCACCATCATCAAACCCAACTGTCCTGAGTTTTTTTACATCGTCTTCAATCATTTTTGCCGGGGTGAGTGTAAGTTTTTTGGCATAGGTGAGGGCCAAGACCTCTTTGGTGTTGAGGGGCGCGGCTTCTATGTTGTCTGTTGTAATTGCATCGCGAATAGCGCGAGCTCTCTCTTGATTCATGAGGTCTCGCTTCAAACCTACAAAGTGATGTTCAAAGCAATAATCACATTTATTGAGGTAGCTGACATAGGTGCCAATTGTCTCTAGGAACCATTTGGGTAAAGAGTTGCTCGAATGATGCAGGACATACTTATATATGGCCATGTGGCCTTCCATCGTGTTTGGACGCAGCGAATGCATCATCATGATGTTATCAACGTTGTTGTCTGGTCCGGTGATGCGTTCATATAGTTGGCGCAGTCGTCCGGTTGCATCGGCAAAATTGATTGTCTTTATCCAAGCCATAAATCCTCGCTTTTTGACAAATCTTTCGAAGTTTGTGCAAATTGTCAAAGAAATCTACAGCTTTGTCGGACAAAGTTGTCAGTCGGGTCTGATTTGACTAGGTTGGGCTTTGAAATGTTAGTTTGAGTGACTACAACCAGCCAAGGAACTTGGGAGAGGGAGGAGCGGCACAAATGGCAGGATCAAATGTAGAGGCAGTTGTAAACATAGTCACGGAGGCTGTTCGTACAGGCCGCCTCGCGCCGGGAACGCGACTGGTTGAAGCTGATTATACACAGGGTCTTGGCTATAGCCGGAGTACGGTTCGAGAAGCGTTTCAACGTCTTATTTCGTCTGGTTTGTTGGCCTTTGAGCGTCATCGCGGAGTTTCGGTTTGCAAGTTAACCCGTAAGCAAGCAACGGATGTTTATTGCGTGCGGGCCACTTTGGAGGGGCTTGCAACGCGGCTTGCAACTCCATACGCTCAGGAAAACCCAGAACGGTTTGTGCAATTGCAAACTCGATTGGACGAGGCCGTGGCAGCCGCTGATTTGAGCCTTTTTTCGAAACTCAATACAGAATTTCACAGCCAAATTGCGTTGGCGGCCGACAACGATTACCTGCTGCACGCGATCAAGCGTTTCGAAACCTCAATCTATTGGCTGCAGTTTCGTGTTTTGGTGGGGCAGAATGCCGTGTTTACAACAAATGACGATCATCAGCTTATTGTGAAAGCAATGATCAGCGGCGATCAAATTGGCGCAGAAGCGGCGATGGTGCAGCATATTCTTAAAGCTGGGGATCTCGTTCAAGCGCTGGACGATGACTATTTTCAAGTGTCGCACTAGGCGAATTTTCTAAGCTTGGTTTTTACATTTTATCGCCGTCTTTTCTAGGATTTCGCTTTCTTGTGAAAATCTTCTACTTGACTGACACGTCAATTCCATTATTGTCTGACAATATGATCAGACAATAATGGGGGAAGAAGGTGGAAAATCAATTTGACAAAGACTTTGAAGCTGTGGCGTTGCCAGATTTTCAAGAAAAGTCATTAGAGGACATGCGCGCAGCAGCTGATGCCTTTTACCAACGGGTGCGCAAGCGGCATACCGTTAGGGATTTCTCAGATCGGCCCGTGCCGCGGGACATCATTGAAAAATGTCTTTTGGCTGC
>NZ_CAKZPW010000234.1:0-2660 GCF_937139385.1 uncultured Maritalea sp.
GGACTTAAAGGCATGATATGGGGACTTAAAGGCATGATATGGGGACTTAAAGGCATGATATGGGGACTTAAATACTTATTGACAGGCATTATATAAATGCCACAACATATGCCTATGGGGAAAACAACACAAGTGGCCGCTGATCGTGCCTATGACCAAACAAAGACGGTGCTACCCGCAGAGGTGGCGCAGGGTGTTTACATCAAACACGCGCCAAGCCTCCAATCACTCAAGCTGATGCACTTGATGGTGGCAAAAGCTGGGGGCCGTATGGCTGACGATGTGCGCCACGAAATGCGCCTATCTGATCTGAAGCAGATTGAGGGAATGCGGAACCATACGCGCCAGACAGTGGTGCCTTTGTTTGAAGAACTATCAGCGGCGGTCCTAACCATCGACGATGCCGTGAAAATGACCACAACGGTGGGCGGCTTGCTCGATCAGGCCAAGATTGATTACCGCCATGAGGGCGGCGGCGATGTTCTAATCTCTTGGACCTTCCGCACCACGTTCAAAGAAATGGCGCGAGACTCAAACCATTGGGCAATCCTTGATCGGCAAGCGGTCTTTCATCTGTCAAGCAAATACTCGGTGCTGCTGTTCCAGCACATCAGCAGCCTGACCAACTTAAAGCATGTTAACAGCAAGCGGTTTAGTGTGGCCGAATTGCGAGCAGTTTTTGGAATACCAGAAGGTCATTCTTCACGGTTCTCAAATTTCAAACAAAACATCATTGTGCCCGCCATTGCTGAGATCAACAGCGACCTAACACGGCTGCATCTGACTGCGACTTATCACAAGATTGGGCGCTCTGTGGCAGAGGTTGAAATTGCTTGGGAAGAGGAAGCCGATTTATCCAGAGTAAAGGCTGAATTGGACCGTCCGAAGGCTGGCCGCAAATCACGCAGGGAAGGCACAGACGAAAAACCAGTTCTGTCGTTCCCCGCGTCTGGCAGCGTGCGCTATACGGCTCCTTGGGAAGAGATCGCCAAGGCCAACTGCAATTGGGATGCTGGCAAGATCGCGGATGCGTTTCGGGCGTTCTGTGCAGGAAAAAGAATTAAGCTCGATGCAAAAAACATCGAGATGCTATTTACCAACTTCTGTGCGAAGCAGCCACGGATTTAAAAATGAACGGAAAGTAATGTACAGATGAATACTTATCTAATGTAATTGCAAATTGCATTAGCAGTGTATGAACCAGTTATTCGAGGCGTCCAATTGATAGATTTTTGGAGATGTCCAACTTTAAACCGTCAAGACGTCTGCGTAACGGGGTGTGATTTGTGATTTTCAGGAATTTGACCATTCGCCTTGGTCCGCTGAGTTTTCAGCGGACACAAAGCGTTTGAGGGTTTGGTTATGCGATTGCGTTGGTTTGCGTGTTGAGGGTGATTTTGTTTGCGGCCTTGAGCAGGTTCTGCCCGATTGCCGCCATCGCCAGCTGGGCGTGAGTTTTGTCGGTCCCAAAGTAGCGTGCACGGTGCAGGCCGAAGAGGCGCTTCATGGTGCCGAAGCATTGTTCCACCCGGAACCGGCGTTTGGAGATGAGCTTGTTGAAGCGCTTTTCTGAGGCACGCAGCGGACGATTGCGCACAGCCTTCCTCATGATCCCGTCGCGGTGTTTGCCGCGCATACTGGCCCGGTTTGCCTTGGACGCATAGGCTTTATCCGCCAACACGCGCTGTGCGCTTGCACCGACAATCATATGCTCAAACTCTGGGCTTTCGGCGCAGTTGGCAGGCTTGGTGTGAACGCGGTCGACAAAGCCTTCCTCGTCAGTGCGGGCGAAGCCTTTGTAACCAAGCGTGCTTTTTGAACCCTTTTTCACCCAACGTGCGTCTGGATCGGCGCTGAAATGCATCTGCTGATCATCAGCTGCCTCGCCCTCGGCCCGATCTTCAGGCGCATCAATATAGGTGCGGGGCCGCGCTGCGCTTGCCACTAAAGTCGCATCGATAATCGCAGCCTCAGCCTCCTTGAGCTTTAGACCGTGGTCTTCAATCTGGCGGCAAACTTCAGCCAGAAGATCGTCATAAACGCCACCGTTCACCAAAGCGTTGCGGAACCGACAATGGGTTGTCTCATCCGGGACTGCAGCGTGCAAATCGAGCCCACAAAAGATCATGAAGTCCAGCCGCACCTTTAGCGCACGCTCCAGCTTGGGGTCGCTCAGGCCGTGCCATTGACCAATCAGAAGGCATTTAAACAAGACCAGTGGATCATACCCTTGCGGGCCGACCCCAGATCGCCCAAGACCGCGCTTGAGTATCGGCGAAAACGAACGCCAATCCATCAGCGCATCAATCTTCGCCAGCGCATCATCAGCCCCAATCCGCTCCGTCGCTTCACGCAAAAACAAATCCATCAAAAACTCCACAAAACTCTCGAAAACAGTACCAAAATCAACAAATCATGGGAATCCTCTAATTGTGCAGAGGTCTTTGAAAGAGAGTTTGATGGGGAGCTGCATCAACGGCGGTTAACGCAGAATTTCTTTTTTAAATATCCCGAAATTCAAAAGTAAAATGGCTCGCATGGCTACGCTGGCCCACGTACACGATGTTAATGTACAGGCCACTTGTCGTCTTGGCCACCAGCACTGGCGTTGGGAATTTAACTATTGGATTTGGGTTTAGGAAAAACCAAATCGCCACCAT
>NZ_CAKZPW010000235.1:0-3176 GCF_937139385.1 uncultured Maritalea sp.
TAGATACCCAGGCAGTGCCGCTGCAACTTCCCCCATTAGTTTTTGCGCCTTTTCTATAGAGACATCAAAATGTGCCGCCCCTTCAACAGGATCAAACAAAAACATGTAATAGGGTAATATTCCATGTTTAAAGAGTGTTTCACTTAAGTTTACTTGAGCACTCGCCGTATCATTTACATTCCGTAAGAGAACGCCTTGGTTTAATAAATGTACGCCCGCTTGTTTTAATTTTTGGGCCGCCAAAGAGACGGCGTTGTCTATTTCATTGGCATGGTTCATACCCACCTCAAACACAGCATATTGTGTATCCGCGGGCATGCGAGCCAACATCAAAGGCACACCCCAGTGGTTATTGAACGATTTGATTGACGCATGCGTGTGCCCGGCTGCTTCTAAAACCAGCCTGATCGCTTCCTTGGTAGAGGTTTTCCCCACACTACCAGTTACAGCGACCACTTTGGCATCCGTGCGCGCCCGCGCGGCTCTTGCCAAATGTTCAAGCCCAATCAATGGGTCGTCAACAACAATCAGAGGTAAGTCTTTAGGAGCTTTCTTCGCCCAAATAGCGCCAACAAGTGCCGCGCCAGCACCATTTTTGATGGCTGCTTCAACAAAGTCATGTCCGTCAAATCGGTCCCCCGCAATCGCGACGAACAGATCACCAACTGACAAATCCCGAGAATCGATTGAAACGCCACCAAATGCATCAAGCTTGCATGCCAAAGCCTTGCCGCCTGTGGCTGCAACAATCTCATTTAGTGTCCACAAAGGCATGGCTCAAGCACCAACCGCCTTCAAAACAACTTCATGATCAGAGAAGTGGTGCTTGGTTTCACCAATGATTTGATAGTCTTCGTGGCCTTTGCCCGCAACCAGCAAAACGTCGCCTGGACCAAGCAAGGAGATGGCATGCTGAATGGCGTCACCTCGCCCAGCGACTTGAACCAAACTTGGATTGTCTGCCAATACCTCTGCCCGAATTGTTGCCGGGTCTTCCGTCCTTGGATTGTCGTCCGTCAAAACTGCGATGTCAGAGTTTTTGACCGCAGCCGCGCCCATTGGACCGCGCTTGCCCTTGTCTCGATCACCTCCACAGCCAAACACAGAGATCAATCGCTCTTTGGCGAATGGACGAAGTGCCTGCAAGGCAGTTTCCAGCGCGGCAGGCGTGTGCGCGTAGTCCACAAAAATCGCAGCCCCATTGTGTTCTGCGACAAGCTCCAAACGCCCTTTTGCCCCTTCAAGTTTTGAAAGACTTTCGAGCGCATCATCTTTGTCGATCCCAGTAGAAACAGCCATCGCAAAGGCCACCAAAGCGTTGGTCACCTGAAACTTACCAGCAAGCGGCAAATAGAATGCAGCCTCTTCACCCACCAGACGACCAGTCACACGCTGACCATAGCCTTCAGGCTCAATCTTGGTCACTTCAAAATATGCGCCATTTTCCCCAACAGTGATCACCGTTGCCTCACGTTCCAATCCTGCGAACATAAAGGGCGTTGCTTCTTCATCGTCCATGTTGATAACGCAGGTACCACCAGCAACCATCAATTCTTTGAACAACCGCAACTTGGCATCGTGATAGGCTTCCATCGTTTCATGGTAATCCAAATGATCCCGCGAAAGATTGGTAAACCCAACTACTTTGAATTCCATGCCGTCTAGACGACGTTGATCAAGTCCGTGGCTTGAGGCCTCCATGGCGACATGATCGATATTAGCGCTTTTGAGTTGTTGCAAGGTTTGGTGAAGGCTCATTGCCCCCGGTGTCGTCAGTTCCCCACCGGTTGTGTGTCCCTCCACCGTAATGCCCAAAGTGCCAACGCTTGCTCCTCGAATATCGTTCATTTCCCAAATCTGACGGATGAACGAAACGACAGATGTTTTGCCGTTTGTCCCCGTTACCGCAACCGCAACCTCAGGTTGTGGATCACAAACACGTCGCGCAGCCCGCGCAAAACACGCACGTACATCGTTCACAAGGTAAACTGGCACACCAGCGTCAAAGTCTAGTCCCCGGTCTGTGATGATGGCTGCAGCGCCCAATCGCACCACATCGCGCACAAATTCGTTGCCATGCATTTTAACGCCTGGTAGCGCGAAGAATGCAAACCCCTTCGCCACTTTTTGCGAATGTGAGGTAATGCCAGCGACATCCAAATCGTGGAAATCTTGTGCGGCACTCGCACCATCTAACAACATTTTGAGGGAATGTCCCATTATGTGTCCCTTATCGTAATTCTACTGGTACAAGTTGTGCATCGAGTTCTGGATCAAGATTAGGCACAATTCTTAGCATTGGTGCAACCCTTTCAATGATCCGGCCCGTCACAGCGCCGGCGTTCCAAGCAGCAGTATGACCACTGCGTTCATCTTCTTTTTTCGGCTCATCCACCAAGATGACCATCGCATATTGCGGTGCATCCATTGGAAATGCCGAGGCAAAAACATTTAGAAGTTTGTCGTCGGAGTATTTGCCATCCACCACCTTCTCAGCGGTTCCGGTTTTACCACCAACGCGATAGCCATCCGGCGCAGCTTTGCGGCCCGATCCCTCGATCGCGTTTAAGCGCAGCAAATAGCGAATTTGATCGCTAGTGCGTTCATTAATAACCCTTTTGCTGTTCGCAAGCGCAGCAATTCGGTCCCGTGGCAGCAATGTTGGCGCAATAAAATCACCACCATTTACTAGTGCTGCATAGGCAGTAAGAAGTTGCAGCGGCGTGATAGAAAGCCCGTGCCCAAAGGAGGCTGTGGCAGCCCCAACTTCAGAGAACTTATCTTTAATCTGGCTTTGCGTCTTTTCAGGCAATTCGATGACCGGCGAACCATCCATACCAACGTTGGCTAAAAACGCGCGGAAACGCTCTTTACCCAACGCCTGCATCATTTTTATTGTGCCAATGTTTGATGAGTATTTGATCACTTCTGGCAAACTAAGAACACGTTTTTTGGCGTGAAAATCGCCAATTCTAAATCGGCCAAATTGTACTGGTTTCGTCGCATCAAACTTATCAGTAATCTGCACCAAACCAGAATCGAGCGCAGCGGCGGCGGTAATTGGCTTCAAGGTCGAACCGAGTTCAAATTTACCTGCTGTAATTCGATTTATCCGCCCCTCTTCAAGGGCACCAGCTGGCATATTCGGGTCAAAATCGGGTAGAGAAACCAAAGCG
>NZ_CAKZPW010000236.1:0-4358 GCF_937139385.1 uncultured Maritalea sp.
CACCCTCAAAACCAACCACAGAAGGGTCAAGTGAGGTTGGCCACACATAAGCATAAACCGGTGCGCCCGCCAGATTGCCTGCGCTGCTGGGTTTTTCGCTGCCAGCTTGGCCAACCGTGCTCATGTGGAACGTGACCAAATTCCCTTTTTGGTGCGCGTGGGCGGCCAAAATATCAAACGCGGCGTGCACTGCACCATTATGCTCAGATTTTACCGCGTCATCCATGGCCGTGGCGTGTGTTCCGTCCGCAAAACTTGGGGCACTGAACGTGGCAATCAATCCTGCCACCAAAACGAAGTCTTTCATTTCAATCTCCTTTACAGAAGATGTGGTTATAATAGCGAGTCGAAATTATTGCAATAGTAATTTCGATTCGCTATTATAAGGCATGAGAAAAAGTGAATATCGAATCAGTGAGCTCCTTGATCGGTTGGCGCGGCTCAACCAATCTGAGTTGTGGACAAATGACCTGAATCCCGCACAAGTCGCGGCTCTAAAATATCTGATGGCCGCAAACCGGTTTTCCCGGGCACCATCGCATGTAGCAGACTATTTGGGGGCAACACGCGGCACTGTGTCCCAATCTTTGAAAACATTGGCGAAAAAGGGACTTATCGAGCAAATTCGGTCAGCAGAAGACAAAAGATCGGTCCGCTATGACGTAACAAAAACCGGCCACTCAGTGGTGGCTATTCGTACCAATTTGGATGAGGCGCTTGCACAATTAGATCAAAATGAAAGCGCAAATATTGCATTATTGTTAAGTAATGTGTTGCATAGCACATTGGCTGCTCGGGGCGGGCGAAGTTTTGGAATTTGTAAAAGCTGCAAACATCATGACAAATCAGCAAATCGGCCATACTGCCGGCTGTTGATTGTCGAATTGGCAGAAGAGGAAACAAGCCTCATTTGCCATGAACATGATAGTGCAGCCTGATATTTGAGAGCGCATTATGAAGTTTAATACAGCAATACTGGGTTTATATGTCGGCAAAGCCAAACAACGCTGGCAAGGCAAGCCGCCAAGCGCAATTGCAAAATTTGACGCGAACGGTGCGCAACAGCTTATAGAAACAGGTTTTATTTCTGACGCTCAGGCAGATTTGCGCCTACATGGGGGCCCCGACAAAGCTGTTCACCACTATCCTGCAGATCATTATTCAACTTGGCAGGCGCAAAAATTTGAAACCTCTTTTGCGTTTCGACCGGGCAGTTTTGGTGAAAATCTGTCCACGGCAGGCGTTGTTGAAAGCGATGTCTGTTTAGGGGACATTTTCGAGCTTGGCACGGCCCGCGTTCAAATCTCCCAAGGGCGTCAACCTTGCTGGAAGTTGAACCTACATTCTCGGGTTCCAGAGATGGCAAAACTGTTGCAGCAATCGGGCAAAACGGGTTGGTACTATCGTGTGTTGCAGCAAGGGGAAGTCAAAGTTGGTGACAAATTGAAGTTGATTGAAAGGCCACTTGAGAGCTGGCCACTTGATCGGCTTATTGCCGCGCGCTTTGACAAAGAACTACATCGCGCAATCGCAAAAGAGTTGTGTGAATTGCCTGAGTTGGCCAAAAATTGGCGACAATATTTTTACAAGCGCGCGTTTTCCGAATTTGTTGAAGATCATCAGCCTAGACTAGTCGGCTAGCGCCAGTTGTTCTCCGTTTTTTGAAACAGGACGGGTCGATATATCCATCTAATCATATGAATTATAAGCACTAAATCATATTTCATCGACCACCTAATTTTTGCTTGGCAATTTCTAAAAGATGTGTCAGCCTAAAGGGGAACCACCATTTGCGTGTGTTTGGGTCGAGTTTCCAAAACGTTTTGGTAGAATGAATTTCTGGCAAAATTGGCGCTCTAAATATCCAGACAAAATGCAAGGGAATGGTCGTGCAACTATCTATTGAGTTATGCTCGGCATGCGACGGGAGGAAAGCATGAAAATGAAATTTATCACTGGTGTTTCGGCAGCGGCTCTATTGTTGGCAGGTGGCGCAGCAGCGTACGCTGACAGCCATATGGACCTAAAAGGCGAAACCATTAAAGTTTTTGGACCTTGGCTTGGTGCCGATAAGGAACATATTGAAGCGGTGCTCGCGCCCTTTGAAGCCGCAACAGGTGCCAATGTAGAATATGCGGGCTCAGACAGCTTCGAACAGCAAATCGTCATCGACTCGCAAGCGGGATCTGCGCCAAACGTGGCCATTTTCCCTCAACCCGGTCTAGCCGCTGATTTGGCGTCCAAAGGCTATTTGACGCCTTTGAGTGGCGAAACTGCTGATTGGGTGAAAGAGAACTACGCCGCAGGTCAATCTTGGGTTGATCTAGGCACCTATGCTGATGAAAACGGCAACCCAGAGCACTATGGTTTCTTCTATAAAGTCGATGTGAAAAGCCTTGTTTGGTATTCACCAGAAAACTTTGAAGATGCGGGTTACGACGTGCCAGAATCCATGGAAGACCTTTTGGCCCTTAGTGACCAAATTGTTGCCGATGGCGGCACCCCATGGTGCATCGGTCTAGGTTCGGGCGGCGCAACCGGTTGGCCTGCTACAGACTGGGTAGAAGATATGATGCTTCGCACCCAGCCACCAGAAGTTTACGACCAATGGGTGAAAAACGAAATTCCATTCAACGATCCGCGTGTTGTTGCTGCAATAGAGCAATTCGGAAAATTCGCTCTAGACGACGAGTGGGTTGATGGTGGTTCAGCTGCAGTTTCTGCAACTGATTTCCGCGATAGCCCGAAAGGTCTATTCTCTGTGCCGCCTAAGTGCTACATGCACCGCCAGGCTTCCTTTATTCCTTCCTTCTTCCCTGAGGGTACTGAATTGGGCACAGACGCGGACTTCTTCTACTTCCCAGCCTATGATGGCCTAGCGCTTGGCTCGCCAGTTCTTGGTGCGGGCACATTGTTTGCCATCACCAATGAATCAAAAGGGGCACATGCCCTAATCGATTACCTCAAAACCCCTGAGGCACATGAAATCTGGATGGCACGTGCTGGCTTCTTGACCCCACACAAAGGTGTAGATTTGGACAAATATGCCAATGACACATTGCGTGGCCAAGGCCGTATATTGCTCAATGCAACTACATTCCGCTTTGATGGTTCCGACCTAATGCCAGGTGCAGTGGGTGCAGGTTCATTCTGGACCGGCATGGTGGACTACGCTGGTGGCAAACCAGCAGCAGAAGTTGCCAAAGAGATCCAGGATAGCTGGGACTCGATCAAGTAGATCGATCAACAAAAATAAGCTTGGTGGGCGCCAAATGGTGCCCACCTCGCCACAAGCCACCAATCGGTGCATGATGTTGGCAGTCAATTGCCAGTGTTTTGGGGGGAGACCAAATGTTTGATCAAGTGCTAAGCGCACTCACCACAGTTGTCATCGGCGTTGGCGTCTGTGTTTTGTATTTTTGGGGCGCAAATTGGGTCCTAGACCGCCTCTTGGGTGGCGACAATGAAACCTCAAAGAACGATGGTTTGCGCACCTCAATCCGCCCTTGGATCTTTCTGTTCCCCGCATTGTTTTTCCTCTCGCTCTATTTGATTTACCCCGTGTTTGCCACAGTCTGGCTCTCCTTGTTTGATTCAAGCGGCAGAAAGTTCATTGGGCTTGGCAACTTCATATGGGCCATCCAAGACGGCAATTTTTTGCAGTCGGTTTATAACAATCTGCTATGGCTAATTATTGTGCCCATCGGCGCAACCATATTTGGTCTCATTGTTGCGGTGATGGCCGATCGGCTTTGGTGGGGCAACTTTGCAAAATCCATGATCTTTATGCCGATGGCGATTTCGTTTGTTGGTGCATCGGTGATTTGGAAATTTGTCTATGACTATCGAAGCGGCGACAGCGAGCAAATCGGCATCTTAAATGCAATCGTCAACGGGCTGGGGATGGAGCCCCAAGTTTGGCTGCAAATTCCATTTTGGAATAGCTTCTTTTTGATGTTGATTTTAATCTGGATTCAAACTGGCTTTGCCATGGTGATCTTGTCCGCTGCGTTGCGAGGTATCCCCGAAGAAACGTTAGAAGCCGCCCGCATTGATGGGGCAAATGACTTGCAGATATTCTTCTCCATCATGATCCCGCAAATCTTTGGCACCATTATCGTCGTGTGGACCACCATCACGATTGTAGTGCTCAAAGTGTTCGACATCGTTTTGGCCATGACCAATGGGCAATGGGACACGCAAGTGCTCGCGAACCTAATGTTTGATTGGTTGACACGCGGCGTGGATTTTGGTCGCTCTTCAACCATCGCTCTGGTGATTATGATTGCGGTGTTGCCCATCATGATTTGGAACATCCGTGAAGTGAATAAAGAAGAGGGGACACGATAATGGCTAAT
>NZ_CAKZPW010000237.1:0-14713 GCF_937139385.1 uncultured Maritalea sp.
GATTGGATCGCTGTTTCCCAATCCATGCGCGCTTACCTCCGGTTTTCAATATTTGGAAGCATTGTTGCCAAACAAATCAGACGCCTTGGCTATAAGGCCAAAGCCCATACGGTGATGGACGGTGAGGTGTTGCAACCACCGCTTTTGCTGTTGTCTGGGCTTGGCGAAGTGAGCCGTATCGGGGAGGTGATTCTGAACCCATTTCTTGGGCCACGCCTAAAGTCGGGTGTGGTGACCACCGACATGCCGATGGCGCATGACAAACCGATTTCTTTCGGTTTGCAGCAGTTTTGTGAAAGCTGCAACAAATGTGCCCGCGAATGCCCTTCGGGTGCGATTACCGCAGGTCCGAAGTTAATGTTCAATGGCTATGAGATTTGGAAGTCTGACAGCCAAAAATGCACCACCTATCGCATTACCAACGAAGGGGGGGCGATGTGCGGAAGGTGCATGAAAACTTGCCCGTGGAATTTGGAAGGCATTTTTGCTGAAGCGCCCTTCAGGTGGGCGGCGATGAATGTGCCCAAAGCCGCACCCATTTTGGCAAAGCTTGATGATGTGGTGGGAAATGGTGAACGAAACCTCGTCAAGAAATGGTGGTGGGATCTCGAATTATCGGACGATGGTGCCTATCGCCCAACCCAGCACAAGGTCAATGAACGTGATTTGCAAAAGGATTTGGACCTGAAGTTTGAGGATCAGACCTTAGCGGTCTATCCGGCGAACTTGGCGCCGCACCCTTGGCCTTTCCCATTTCCTATGGATAGAGAAAAAGGCATCGAAGCTTATCAGGCGATGATTACTGCTGATCAATATAAAGCCAAACTTGCGATCGGTGAAACAGAGGGCTTGGCGCACGAATATAAGATTGAGGGCGATGCCCCAGTGGTGCGCGTTGAGATCACCAAAGTTGAGCCAATGAGCGAGGGTGTAACGAAGTACGAGTTTTCTTCGATCATTGGCGAAGATTTGCCTGAATGGACAGCCGGGGCGCATTTGGACATTGTGGTGGCGCCGGAATTCTTGCGCCAATACTCGATGAGCGGAGATCCGGCCGACCGGTCAACGTACCAAATTGGTGTGTTGCGGGAAGATCAGGGGCGCGGTGGCTCGCAGCTCTTACATCGGATTTTCACGTTGGGGCGCAAGGTTTTCATTTCCAAGCCAATCAATCATTTTCCATTGGAAGAAGATGCTAAAAAGACGTTTCTGATGGGGGGCGGTATCGGCATTACCCCCATGATCGCGATGGCACATCGATTGCATGCAATCGGCGCCGATTTTTCGATGCATTACTCTTGTTCGTCGCGGGCGAGTGCTGGGTTTTTAGACGACCTATCTAGATTTGAATGGGCCGATAGGGTTCATTTGCACTTTAGCGATGAGGGCAGTCGCGCGGATTTGAACGCGGTGCTTGGCGCATATGAGGATGGTTGTCATGTTTATACCTGTGGGCCAGAGCGGTACATGCAGTCTGTAATGGAGGCAGCAGAGCGACAGGGCTTTACTGACGATGAACGACATATCGAATATTTCAATGTGCCAGAGTTGCCAGAATATCAAAATCACCCTTTTGCGCTAAGACTTGCGCAGTCGGGAAAGGTCTTGCAGGTGCCTGCGGACAAAACTGCAACTGATGTTTTGGCAGAAAACGGTATTCATATTGATGTGAAATGTTCGGATGGCATTTGCGGAGTGTGCAAATGTGGTTTGATTTCGGGTGAGGTTGAACACCGAGACTTTGTTTTGTCGAAAAAGCAAAAAGAGAACTCAATCATTCTTTGTCAGTCGCGTGCAGCGGCACCTGGCGCAGAAATTGAAATCGATTTGTAAGCAAGCGCAAAGGTTTCGTTCGGCGTTCAAAAGAACACCATCGGACGGCCCTTATTCTGAAAGAAAGCGCACTTTGCCAATATAAGGCAAATTGCGGTTGCGCTGGGCGTAATCAATGCCGTAACCAACCACGAATTCATCGGGAATTTCAAAGCCAGTCCATGTGGCTTTGATATCGACTTCGCGGCGCGAAGGTTTGTCGAGCAAGGCACACACCTCAAGTCGCTTGGGATTGCGGGACTTTAAAAGGTTTGTCACATGGGTCAGGGTGTACCCTGTGTCAACGATGTCCTCGACCACCAAAACGTCGCGACCTTCAATTTCCCCGCGCAGATCTTTTAGAATGCGCACTTCACGAGAGGATTCTGTGCTGTTGCCATAAGAGGATGCTTCAAGAAAGTCGACTTCAACGGGCAGTTCCAATTCACGCACCAGATCAGAGATGAACACAAAAGAGCCGCGTAAAAGTCCCACAACGATCAATTTGTCGGTATTAGCAAATTTCTCTGAGATTTCCGCCGCCAAATCTTCCACGCGGGCAGCAATCGATTTGGCCGAAATCATTTGATCGATGACGTAGTTTGAATGGTCCATGCATTTTCTCCAACCTGCGAGCTGAACTTAGCAGCAAAAATGTGAATGCCACGAGGGCGCTAAAGGGCAATGTGGCAGTTGCTCACAGTTCGTTTGTTTGGGTGAGCCAATTCTTGGCGCCGGCGCCTGCGGCCCGGCCGGTTGCTAAACATGCGGTGATCAAATAGCCACCGGTGGGGGCTTCCCAATCAATCATTTCCCCCGCAACGAATACGCCAGGCATCTGCTTGAGCATATAATTTTCGTCAATTTGGTCCCAAGCGACGCCACCCGCGGTTGAAATGGCTTCATCGATTGGTCGGGTGCGCAAAAGCGGCAATTCTAGCGCTTTAAGGCGCTGCCCCAACTCTTCTGGTGTGGCTTTGTTTGCTTCTGGGTAGAGTTCGCGCACGAGTGCCGCTTTCACCCCGGTCAATTTTGCGCCCTTGCGCAATCTATTTGAAAGGCTGTGTTTTGGGTTTTGGCGGGCAAGCGCATCGGCGATCTGTTCAGCTGTTTTGCCCGGCACCAGATCAAGCTGCAATGTGGCTTGATTATTGGTCTCTAGCTGATCGCGCAATTGGGCGGAAAAGGCATAAATCAAGCTGCCTTCGACACCGCTTTTGCTAATGACAAATTCACCTTTGGTTTTTTTGTCACCCAATGTGATCTCAACTGTTTTAACCGGTGCGCCCGCAAATTTTTCTACTAAAAATTCACTCCATTGCACGTCAAATCCACAGTTTGCAGGTTGAAGCGGGGCAATGGTGACGTTGTTCTTGGTGAGGTGCTTTTCCCATTCAGCCGTTGAGCCAAGCCGTTGATAGGATGCACCACCAAGCGCCAAAATCACAGCGTCAGGTTTTATGTTGATTGTGCCGTCCTGCGTTTCGAACATGAGCTGATCACCGTCAAATCCACACCATTTGTGGCGGGTTTTCAGCTGCACACCCGCCGCTTCAAGCTCTGCAAGCCAAGCGCGCAATAGCGGAGACGCCTTCATTGCTTTGGGAAAAACGCGACCCGAAGAACCTATGAATGTCTCAACACCCAGTTGTGTGGCCCACGCTCGAATGTGATCTGGTGTGAATTGTTCGAGTGCTGTGGAAAGGCGCGCATTTGCGGCACCGAACCGGGTTTGGAATGTTTCAAATTGCTCAGCATGGGTGATGTTGAGCCCTGATTTTCCGGCCCACAAAAACTTGCGCGCCGGCGTTGGCATTGCTTCGTAAATGGTAATGTCGTGCCCGAGCCCCGAGAGGGCTTGGGCCGCTGCCAATCCCGCGGGACCGGCGCCAATGATTGCAATCTGCTTTTTTGTCATGGGCGTGGTGGTGCCACATACACGCAATGTGCGCAATTGGTGGCTCGGGTTTTCTTATGTGAATTTTCTAAAGAAGCGGGTGCGATCAAACATCACTTCAAGTTCTTCCATACGCTCGCGAGTTTCAGGCCAAGTGCGTTTTTGCACGTCAGCGATGATGGTTTCCACCAACAGCATTGTGGTGACAGAACTATCCCACGCCGAAGGCACAACGATTTTTAGACTGAATGTATGATGGGCCAATTTGCTGATCGGCGACAACCATTGATCGGTAAACAGGATGATTTTTGCACCGGCTTCGGCGGCCATTTCGGCAAGTTTTAGGGTCGAGTTCTCATATCGACGCACGTCGAAAATGACAACCACATCGTCTTTCTTGATGTCCAACAGATAGTGTGGCCATGCGTTCGAAATTGACTGGATATGGGTAACGTCTTTGCGCAAGACTTGCATGTGAAGGAAGAAGTAATCGGCCATCGCACGGGTGATCCGGCCGCCAACGATAAACAACGAGCGGTTAGTGTCCGCCATCAATTCACAGGACTTTTCGAACGTATCGATATCCAGTTGCCCAAGCGAGTGGCGGATATTGTCGATCACCGCTTCGGTGAATTTATTGACGATATGTTCGTTCGGCGCCTGATCTGCCCATGTATCGTGTTTGGCGATCGGGTCAGAAATTGTGGCTTCAACTTCCTTGCGCAGGGCGGCTTGGAATTCTGGGAATCCTTTAAAACCGATCTTCTGCACCATGCGGGCCACCGTGGGCGTGGAAACGCTTGCGTTTTGGGCAACGGTCGTGATCGAGCCGAGGCCCGAGACGGGATAATTTTCCATCAATGAATGCGACAATTGCCGCTCGGCGCGGGTGAGGTTGTCAAAATTGCTTTGCAGTAATTCCGCAACGGTGCTGGCGTTTTCGGACAATGTTAAGTCTCCAATTTGTCTCGGTTTACCAACAATTTGAGCAAATATGAAGAAAAAGTTTCAGAAATGATATTGACAGGCCGATCCATTCTGAAGAAATATGTACAAAACGGGAGGGGTTGTGAATATTTCTACAGAACAGTCAAAAATGCAGAGTGAAAAATTCGCCGCTGTTGAGTTGCTCAACCAAAGCGGCGTTTCGCCTGTTCTGTTGATTTGTGAGCATGCATCAAACTTTATCCCAGCCGAGTATGCCGATCTTGGTCTGACCGAGGACGTGCAAAAAAGCCATATTGCATGGGACCCAGGTGCGCTTGGGGTGACCCAACATTTGTGCGAGATGCTGAACGCACAAGCTGTTGTGGGACGTGTGTCGCGATTGGTTTATGATTGTAATCGCCCGCCGCACGCAGTTGATGCGGTGCCTGCACGCAGCGAGATATTTGACGTGCCAGGAAATGCTCACCTGTCTCCAGAACAGTATCAGCATCGTGTGGATCAATGTTTTGTGCCCTTCACCGAAATGTTGGCCAAGACGATCCGCTGGAGCCAAAAGGCCCGCGTATTGGTGACCCTGCACAGTTTTACGCCAATTTATAACGGCGAAAAACGGGATACAGATATTGGCATTTTGCACGACACGGACAGCAGATTGGCTGACGCAATGCTGGACGCCGCTGCCAAATTTACAAATTTGAGAATTGAACGGAACAAGCCCTATGGACCTGAAGATGGCGTCACCTATACGCTGAAGGCTCAAGGGATGGAAAACGGGCTTCTTAACGTTATGATTGAGGTGCGCAATGATTTAATTGCCACTCCAGAGCAACAAAAAGATATCGCAAAGCTTTTGTGCGACATGCTCAATCACTCCCTTGCAACGCTTGATGCAATCAGCAGCGGGGGGGGAAACTAGTGCTGTCTTTTATGGGCAAATATGTCCGAATAGTTGATGCGGTCAATTACCGAATGGGCCGGATCATGATGTATTTCATTTTTGTGATGGTCGCGATCCTCTTGTGGTCGTCTATTTCCAAAACATTCTTTTTGCCGTCTTTGTGGACGTTGGAAATCGCGCAGTTTGCGATGGTCGCTTACTACGTGTTGGGTGGACCATATTCCATGCAGCAAGGCTCACATGTGCGTATGGACCTGTTTTACGGGGCATGGTCGGACAAAAAGAAAGCGCAGATCGACGCGATCACGGTGCTGTTTTTGATCTTTTATCTCGGGGTCATGTTGTACGGGGCCTATGACAGCACCAGCTACTCCTTCCAATATGGTGAGCGCAGCCCAACGGCTTGGCGACCTTACTTGTGGCCAATCAAAGTAATCATGTGTTTCGGCATCTTTATGATGCTTTTGCAATCGATCTCTGAGTTGTTCAAAGACATTGCCACACTCAAAGGGGTGGACCTGTAAATGTCTTATGAAATGATCGCACTCTTCATGTTTGCATCGATGATGTTGATGATGTTTACCGGACAACGTGTTTTTGCCGCCATTGGCGCGGTCGCGGCTGTCGCTGCCATTTTCCTTTGGGGAACTGGTGGTTCTGATATTCCGTTTTCATCCGCCATGAAGCTGATGAAATGGTACCCACTTTTGACGCTGCCCATGTTTATTTTCATGGGCTACATCTTGTCTGAGAGCAAGATCGCGGACGATCTTTATAAGATGTTTCACGTTTGGATGGGTCCGGTACATGGTGGCTTGGCCATCGGCACTATCGGGTTGATGGTTTTGGTTTCTGCCATGAACGGCTTGTCTGTTGCTGGCATGGCCATCGGTGCAACGATCGCTCTGCCAGAATTGCTGCGCCGAGGCTACGACAAACGCATGGTCACGGGGGTTATTCAAGCGGGGTCTTCGCTTGGGATTTTGGTGCCGCCATCAGTGGTGCTTGTGCTGTACGCAATGATCGCGCGCCAACCTGTTGGCCAGCTGTGGCTCGCCGGGGTGTTCCCTGGGCTTTTGATGGCCGCACTGTTTATTCTTTACATCTATATCCGCTGCAAAATCCAACCTGAACTCGGGCCGGTGTTGCCAAAAGAAGAACGTAATGTGCCAACTGGCGAAAAGCTTCGTTTGCTTGGTGCGGGCATTCTGCCACTTACGATTTTTGCAGCCATGATGGTGCCTTTCATCAACGGTTGGACCAGCCTTGTTGAAAGCTCAGCAATTGGCGCGATGACTGCCTTTGTGGCTGCTGTCCTTAAGGGCCGGATGAACCGCAAAGTGTTCGAAGTCTCTGTGCGCCAAACACTTCTGATCTCGTGCATGTTCATGTGGATCATTCTTGCGGCACTTGGTTTTGGAGCCGTGTTTGATGGTTTAGGTGCAGTGCGTGCAATCGACAATCTGTTCACTGATCAATTGGGACTGAACCCATGGGTCATCCTGATTTTGATGCAGCTTTCGTTTTTGATCATGGGCACGTTTCTTGATGATACCGCGATGTTGGTCATTGTGGCCCCGCTCTACGTGCCACTTGTCCACGCGCTTGGTTTTGATCTGATTTGGTATGGCGTTCTTTATACGATTACCACGCAGATTGCTTATATGACGCCACCATTTGGCTACAATCTATTCCTGATGCGCGCGATGGCGCCGCCCGAGATCACCCTCAAAGACATTTACGGCTCCATTTTGCCGTTCGTGTTGGTGATGCTCTTTGCGCTGACGCTCATAACCCTATTTCCGCAAATTGCGCTCTGGCTACCCAACACAGTTTACGGGAAATAAATCCACAAAAAGATCCAAGAAAATTGGGCAAAAACGCATTATACAAGGAGAAGGAAATGACGACTAGACGTAAGTTTTTGACCGGCGCTGCACTGGCCCCGGCCGCGGTACTTGCCACTCCGGCGATTGCCCAATCCAAAATCCGTTGGCGGATGCAAACATATGCGGGCTCAGCGTTGGGCGAGCATGTGATTAAGCCAGCCATCGACAGCTTTAACAAAATTGCTGGCGATGAAATGGAAATCGAACTGTTCTATGCCGATCAATTGGTGCCAACTGGTGAGTTGTTCCGTGCCATGCAAAAGGGCACAATTGATGCCGTGCAGTCAGATGATGATTCAATGGCATCGCCAACCGAGGTAACGGTGTTTGGTGGGTACTTCCCATTCGCAAGCCGCTATTCACTCGATGTGCCGGTATTGTTCAACCAATATGGTTTGAATGAAATCTGGGACCGCGAATACTCCAAAGTTGGTGTTAAACATTTGTCTGCTGGTGCTTGGGATCCATGTCACTTTGCAACCAAAGACCCAATTCGTTCCCTTGCCGATCTTAAAGGCAAACGCGTGTTCACATTCCCAACAGCTGGCCGTTTCTTGAGCCAGTTCGGTGTTGTTCCGGTAACATTGCCATGGGAAGACATTGAAGTTGCAGTGCAGACCGGCGAACTCGATGGCATTGCGTGGTCAGGTATCACAGAAGATTACACTGTGGGCTGGGCCGATGTGACCAACTACTTCCTCACCAACAATATTTCTGGTGCGTGGGCTGGGTCATTCTTTGCCAATATGGACCGCTACAACGAGCTGCCACCACACCTTAAAGAGTTGCTTCAGTTCGCTATGGACAGCTCTCACTACTATCGTCAGTGGTGGTATTGGGGTGGTGAGGCTTCACTGCGGGTCAATGGACCTAAGATGGAGCTAACTTCAATTCCTGATGAAGAATGGGCAACAGTTGAAAATGCTGCGCATAAATTCTGGGATGAAATCGCTGCGGAATCTGAAACCAAAGCAGAAGTTGTGAACATCTTTAAAAAGTACAATGCGGACATGCAAAAAGCTGGCCGTCCGTACCGTTACAGCTAATATAACTGGTCTCGGGATGGCCTTAGGGTTGTTCCGAGACATTTTTGACAACTGAACTTAAATTGGACGACGTCTATGCCGGGAAATCTCTCTTTTGAAGACCTAAAGAGCCAAGTGCAACGCGGCGAAGTGGACACCGTTTTGGTGACCTTCCCCGATATGCAGGGTCGTCTGATGGGTAAACGTTTTCACGCTCAGCATTTTGTGGATAGCGCATGGGAAGAAACCCATTGCTGCACCTATTTGCTGGCGACAGATTTAGAAATGTACACGGTTGAAGGGTATGCTTCGACGAGCTGGCAGACTGGTTATGGCGACTATGTAATGAAGCCTGATTTGACCACGTTGCGGCCTGTGCCTTGGCTTGATGGCACCGTAATGGTTTTATGCGATGTGCTTGACCATAAAACCCACAAGGAAGTGCCCCATTCGCCACGTGCGATGCTTAAGAAACAAATCGCTCGCCTGACCGAATTGGGTTTTGATGCGATGATGGCCACAGAGCTGGAGTTCTTTTTGTTTGAAAAGAGCTTTGACGAAGTGCGAAAATCTGGGTTTCGCGATTTAGATCCGATCAGCGGATACAACGAAGATTATCATATTTTGCAGACCACTAAAGAAGAGGGTGTGATGCGCCCCTTGCGCAACCATCTTTATGCTGCTGGGATCCCCATTGAAAATTCGAAGGGCGAAGCCGAAGCGGGTCAAGAAGAATTGAATATCCGCTACGCTGCGGCATTGGATTGCGCGGACAACCACACGATTGCCAAACATGCGACCAAAGAAATCGCTTGGCAACAAGGGCGGTCTGTAACGTTTTTGCCCAAATGGCATAGGGATCGCGTCGGCAGCTCATCCCATGTGCACCAATCGCTTTGGAAAGACGGGAAAAACGCATTTTTTGATCCTGACGCTGAATTGGGCATGTCGGAGATGATGCGGCATTATATGGCTGGGCTAATCCATTATGCGCCTGATTATACCTATTTCCTTGCGCCATACATCAATAGCTACAAACGTTTCCAAAAAGGCACTTTTGCGCCAACCAAAACGGTGTGGTCGGTGGATAATCGCACGGCGGGCTTTAGGCTTTGTGGCGATGGCACCAAGGCTGTGCGCGTTGAGTGCCGCATTGGCGGTTCTGATCTTAATCCACATCTTGCGCTGGCTGTTCAATTGGCCGCAGGCATTAAAGGGTTGGAAGAAAAGCTGGAATTGGCTGCCCCATCAACGGGTGACGTTTATGCCGATAAAGACGCCCGTGAGATTCCGCAAACGCTGCGTGATGCTGCGGTGACTCTGGGGAATTCGGATATGCTGAAACAGGCGTTTGGCGAAGAAGTTGTTGCCCACTATGTCCATGCGGCGAATTGGGAGCAGGAAGAATTTGACCGGGTTGTAACCGATTATGAAATCGCCCGGGGATTTGAAAGAGCTTAAGAATGACAGATAGTGTGAAATGTATCTCACCCATTGACGGGGCCCTTTATGCTGAGCGCGAAACGCTGAGCGAAGTCGATGCAACAGCAGCAGTTGAGCGCGCAAAGTCGGCGCAGGTGGCGTGGGCCGCCCGTCCTCTGAATGAGCGGATTGCGTTGGTGCGGGCCGGCGTTGAAAAAGTCGGTCAGATGAACGAGAAGATTGTAGAAGAGTTAGCTTGGCAGATGGGTCGCCCTGTACGTTATGGTGGCGAGTTTGGTGGTTTTAACCAACGTGCTTCGCATATGGCAGACATAGCTGAAGACGCATTGGCTCCGATCATGGTTGAAGATAGTGGTGAGTTTAATCGCTATATCAAACGCGTGCCGCATGGCGTTGTGTTGGTGGTTGCGCCTTGGAATTATCCCTATATGACAGCGATTAACACTGTCGCTCCGGCATTGATTGCGGGCAATAGTGTATTGCTCAAGCATGCGTCGCAAACATTATTGGTTGGCGAGCGTTTGGCCGAAGCCTTTCACGCAGCGGGCATTCCGGCGGATGTGTTCCAGAATGTGTTCTTAGATCACGGCACAACTTCGGCGCTAATTGCGGCAGGTTCGTTTGGCTTTGTAAACTTCACCGGATCTGTTGGTGGGGGACAAGCAATGGAACGTGCCGCTGCCGGCACCTTCACCGGCGTTGGCACAGAATTGGGCGGCAAAGACCCCGGCTATGTGATGGATGATGCCGATGTTGATGCGGCGGTTGAAACGCTGATTGACGGGGCAATGTTCAACTCGGGCCAATGTTGTTGCGGCATTGAGCGGATATACGTTGCTGAAAACCTATTCGATGAGTTTGTGGCAAAGGCTGTGAAAATTGTTGAGGGTTACAAGCTTGGAAATCCACTGGATAAACAGACCACCATCGGCCCGATGGCCCATGTGCGTTTTGCCGATGAAGTGCGCGTGCAAACCAGTGAGGCGATTGCCGCTGGTGCGAAACCTTTGATCGATCCGGCATTGTTCCCACAAGACGATGGTGGCGCTTACTTGATGCCGCAAATCCTGGTTGATGTGGACCACACCATGCGTGTGATGCGGGATGAAAGCTTCGGCCCAGTTGTTGGTATCATGAAGGTCAAAGATGACGCTGAAGCAATCAGCTTGATGAACGACAGCGAATTCGGCCTAACCGCATCACTGTGGACTAAAGACGTGGCGCGTGCGCAGGTCGTTGGCGATCAGATTGAGACCGGAACGATCTTCATGAACCGCTGCGATTATCTTGACCCGGCTTTGTGCTGGACCGGATGCAAGAATACGGGGAAGGGCGGTGGTCTGTCCGTGATTGGCTATCACAACCTTACTCGACCAAAATCATATCATTTGAAGAAGGCGTAACGACGATGTTGTTGCAAGGAAATTGGAACTATCCGACCCCGATCCGTTTTGGCGCTGGTCGCATCTCAGAAATTGCTAACGCATGTGCCGCAGTTGGCATCAAAAAACCCTTGCTTGTGAGTGACAAGGGCTTGGCCAACTTGCCGATCACCACCAGCACGCTGGATCTGCTGGAGGCTGCAGGCCTTGGCCGTGCGATGTTTTCTGATGTGGATCCAAACCCTAGCGAGCTGAATGCTGAGGCTGGATTAAAGCAATATCGCGAAGGTGGCCACGATGGCGTTATTGCGTTTGGCGGTGGTTCTGCCCTGGATTTGGGTAAAGTGATCGCCTTCATGTCTGGTCAAACCCGACCCCTTTGGGATTTTGAAGATGTGGGTGACTGGTGGACCCGTGCAGACATCGATGGCATTGCGCCCATCGTTGCGGTGCCAACGACAGCGGGCACTGGATCTGAAGTTGGCCGTGCCTCAATCATTACCAATTCGGTGACACATGAGAAGAAGATCATCTTCCACCCGAAAATCCTTCCTGGTGTGGTGATTTGTGATCCTGAGCTTTCAGTAGGTATGCCCAAGTTCATTACGGCGGGTACCGGTATGGACGCGTTTGCCCATTGTTTGGAAGCATTTTGTTCGCCCCATTATCACCCTATGAGCCAAGGTATTGCGCTTGAGGGTATGCGGTTGGTGAAAGAGTATTTGCCACGAGCTTACGCGGATGGATCAGACATTGAAGCGCGCTCGCATATGATGTCGGCAGCGGCAATGGGCTCAACCGCCTTTCAAAAAGGCTTGGGCGCGATCCACGCACTCTCTCATCCGATTGGTGCGGTGCACAACACCCATCACGGCACAACCAATGCTGTGGTGATGCAGCCTGTTTTGACCTTTAACCGTTCAGCCGTTGAAGGTCGATTGACTGACGCTGCGAATTATCTTGGCATCGCTGGGGGCTACGAAGGCTTCTACAATTATGTGGGCGAATTGAATGACAGCCTTGGCATTCCAAAAAATCTCACAGAATTGGGCGTGAAAAATCCGGATATGGATCAACTCACCAAATCAGCGCTGCAAGACCCGAGCACGGGCGGCAACCCCATTGAAATGAATTACGAAAACACGTTGCAGTTGTTGAAAGCTTGTTTCTAGTCAATATCCCTGGTCGTTTCCCTTAAACGACAAACTTGAAGCCGATCCGTTTTGGATCGGCTTTTTTTGTGCGGTTTGCATGTCGACAGAAAACGAGCAGATCGGCAGGGTTTGCGCTTGCTGCATCTGTGGCCGTGCAATCCAAGCTTGGATGCGTTTTCTCGGATTGCGACGATGCTTAAGCCCTAAATGAAGGCAGCTGGAATTGGGTGGTGGTGAGCTGACGCAAGGAGCGTCAGCCCTCTTTCTTTTGAAATAACAACGATGCGATGCCCAACAGGGCCGAAACCACAATCAGCAACAGTGATACCGCGTTG
Source organism: uncultured Maritalea sp. (assembly GCF_937139385.1). NCBI lineage: Bacteria > Pseudomonadati > Pseudomonadota > Alphaproteobacteria > Hyphomicrobiales > Devosiaceae > Maritalea > uncultured Maritalea sp. The sequence continues at coordinate 12,784 of NZ_CAKZPW010000237.1, forward strand.
AGCACTGGCGTTGAACCTTGCTTTAAACGGTCAAACATAGTGATGGTTAGCGGCGCATCGGAGCCGACCAGCATCAGAGTTGTGTTGAAGTTTTCAAAGCTCATCAAAATTGCAACCACAGCGGCGCCTGCGATGGCGGGCATTAAAAACGGCAAGGTGATCTGACGGACCGCGCCCCATTTGCTCGCGCCCAGATTCAATGCTGCTTCTTCAAGTGAGCGGTCGAATTTTTCAAGTCGCGCTGAAATCACCAGCGTTGCAAAGGTGGCGATAAAGCTGAATTGGCCAAGGATAACCAGCGGTAGACCAGGGCGTAGCCCATCGAACCACATGCCCGTTGCGTCTTCTAAATTGTTGGCGACGGTGTTGGAGAACACCAGAATTGAAATGCCCAAAATGATGCCAGGGATGATGAGTGGTAACAGCATCAAAATGTACAAAAACTCTTTGAACTTAAAGTCGTAGCGTACGAACAGGAATGCGTTGGAGGTGCCAACCGCGATCGAGAGCATTGAAACCCAAAAGGCGACAAATAGTGATGTGCCTATCGACTTTATGATCGAGCGTTCGTTGAAGACACCGATATACGGTGCTTCATCGCCAAAGAACCATGCCCATGTGAACCCTTCCCAAGGAAGGGACGGGAACACACTATCATTAAAGGCGAACGCGCAAACTACTGTTAGCGGCAGTGCCAAATAGATGAAGAACAGGGTGACATATACGCGATATGTCCATTTGAACGTTTTGGATTGTGGGATCGTTGCAATCATTTTAGCGCCCCACTGTATCGGTTAGGGATTGGCGTGAAAGCTTAAGCCCGGCCCACACAATGGCCGACGATAGACCTAGCAACAAGAAGCCAAAGGCGGAGCCCAACTCCCAGTTAAAGCGCGTGATGAATTGGCTATAAATCAAGCCCGTGAACCACAGGCTATCTTTACCGCCCAGCAGGATGGGCGTGAGGTAATTGCCAAGCGAAAGCATGAACACCACGATACAGCCCGACACAATGCCGGGCATGGCGTGGGGGATGATGATTTCGCGCAAGATTGAAATGCCATTGCCGCCCAAATCGTAGGCGGCTTCGATGTAGCTATCATCAAGGCTATCAAGGGTTGTGACCAGCGGCACCACCATGAACAGCATGGACGTGTAAACCAAACCGATCATGATCGCGGCATCATTATAAAGGAATTCAACCGGGCCTGAGAGCACACCGATATATTGCAGAAAGCTTGAGAATATGCCCGTTTCCCGTAGCAAAATCATCCAGCCAAATGTGCGCACAAGTTCGCTGACCCAAAAGGGGATCAGGCACATCAAAAACAGAGTGGTTTTGGTGCGGCCACGGGTAAGTTTGGCGATGTAGTAGGCAACAGGAAAGCCGACCACCAAAGTCAGGAACGTTGCGGCGATGGACATAAAGGCGGTGCGGGCAAATGTGTTCCAATATAAGGGTTCGGTGAAGAACACCATATAGTTGCCTAGGCCCGTCACATATTGGCGAACCCCGGTTTTAACGCTGATGGAAACCAAAAACATGCCGATATGCGGCACAATGATCAGGAGCAAAAGCCAGAGCATTAGCGGCGTCATCAACAGATAGAGGCCGAGGCGAGATTGGGCTTGCGTCATCTTATGCTCCCGCCGCGTAGCAGCGGGTTTGTGCCGCTTCCCAGCCGATAAATATGTTGTCGCCTTTGTTCAGATCGCGGAACTCGCCGGTTTGGGGAATAGCGACATTCATTTCGCCGCCAGACTTTTCTTCGCGTAAAATGATGTGGCTGTTCGCGCCGTTAAACAGGATGTTTTCAACAATGCCGGTGTTTAGGTTTTCAATGCCGCCAAATTTATCGGCTTCTGTTGCAAGTCGCACCGCTTCTGGGCGCACGAACACTTCCGCCTTATCGCCTTTTTGCATTTTGGC
>NZ_CAKZPW010000238.1:0-3800 GCF_937139385.1 uncultured Maritalea sp.
TATCCTTTTTCAAACGGATAGTTGATCGTTGGTTTTGGTTTAAAGAAATAGCGCATCGCCAAAAAGAATGTCGAAACGAACTCTTTGAGCAATAGCGAATTGAGAAACTGTATGGCTCGCATTATTGTTTCCCCTTATGCCACGCCGCCATGCCAACCCCAGCCCGTAAGCTGAAGGACAAATGCAACGGCAAAAATCATTACGATGGAAATCGGCAGGAATACTTTCCAGCCCAAACGCATCAATTGGTCATGGCGATAACGCGGTACGATGGCTTTCACCATCGCAAACATGAAGAACACCATGCAAGTCTTGATGATGAACCACACAAGACCCGGAACCCACGTGAATGGGGCAATGTCCAGTGGGGGCAACCAGCCACCCATGAACAGGATCGTCGTCATTGCGCACATCAAAACGATGGCCACATATTCACCCAACATGAACATCATGTAAGGGGTGGAGCCATATTCAACCATGAAACCGGCAACCAGTTCAGATTCAGCCTCTGGCAAATCAAATGGAGGACGGTTTGTTTCGGCCAATGCCGAGATGAAGAAGATCACGAACATTGGGAACAATGGGATCCAGAACCAATTCAGGAACGACGCCCAGGGTATGCCCAGCATATGCGCCAAGCCCATATCACGTTGTGCCACCACAATGTCGGTTAGGTTCAATGAACCAACGCACAATAGAACGGTGATGATCACAAAGCCTAGCGAGACTTCATAAGAAACCATTTGCGCCGCAGAACGAAGAGCGCCCAAGAATGGATATTTTGAATTCGAAGCCCAACCACCCAAAATCACGCCATAAACGCCAAGCGACGAAATCGCCAAAACGTAAAGCACACCAACGTTCAAGTCGGCCAATGCCCAACCTTCATCAAGCGGAATAACCACCCATGCCGCCAAAGCAACCAGCACAGTGATTAAAGGTGCCATCAAAAATAGCACTTTGTCTGCACCAGCGGGAATTACCGGCTCTTTGAACACAAATTTGAGCAAATCGGCAAAGCTTTGCAGCAAACCAAATGCGCCAACCACGTTGGGTCCGCGCCGAATTTGAACTGCTGCCCAAATTTTTCGGTCAGCCAACAAGAAGTAAGCAACGAAAATCAACAGCACGACAAGCAACAACAAAGCTTTGTAAACAAAGCCAACCATTGTGCCCCAACCAAACATCGGCACGCCGAGCAAATAATCCAATGCTAGGAGTATCCAGTCCCACATAATCTTACTCCGCCGCCTCGTTTATGCCACCAGCTGCCAATTGCGAACACTCGGCCATAACAGCTGAGGCCCGCGCAATTGGGTTGGTGAGGTAAAAATCATTGATTGGGGTGTTAAGCGCTGCAGATTTGATTTTGGCAGGCACTTTCGCCAGTTTCTCAATTGCTTTGCCGTCTTCTTGTGCTGGTGCATCAATGTCCGCAAAATGCGGATATTGCGCAATCAACTCAGAACGCAACTGATGCAAATTGTCGTAAGGCAGTGGCGCGCCAAGATGAGCAGACAATGCCCGAAGGATCGCCCAGTCTTCTTTAGCTTCACCAGGACCAAACACAGCGCGCGATGCACGTTGCACCAAACCAGCGGTGTTGACGTAAGTTGCGTTCTTCTCGGTATATGTCACACCCGGCAAAATCACGTCCGCTGCATGTGCGCCAACATCGCCGTGTGAACCGATATAGACAACAAAAGCGTCTTTATAAGCTTCAGCGTCAATATTGTCGGCACCGAGCAAGAACACAACGTCCAATTCGCCTTTCGCCGCAGCTTTGTCCATGCCCGCACGGTCAAGACCGCCCTTAGCTGGTACAAATCCAACATCCAAACCGCCAACCCGCGCTGCAGCATTGTGCAAAACAGCAAAGCCATTCCAGTCCGCACTCAACGCGCCGCTATCTTTGGCAATGGTTGAGGCCAAGCCCAAAACATCTTTTGCAGCAGGTCCGGTCAAAGCCCCCTCGCCCACAATAATCAACGGACGCTCTGCTTTAGCCAGTGATTTCGCGAATTTCACATCACCCGCAGCCACAGCTGCAAGGCTTTCTGTGCCCGCACCTAGATATTCATAGTCAAACTTGAGATCTGCTTGCTCACCAATCACACCGATCGGCATGCCAGTGGCGCGCCAAGCTTTGCGTATCCGCGCATTCAAAATGGCTGCTTCTTTACGCGTGTTCGATCCAACGATCAAAATCGCGTCTGCATCTTCAATGCCAGCAATGCCGGGGTTGAAGATATAGCTTGCGCGACCATTTGAAGGATTGAGCACTGACCCCGCAGGGCGGCAATCAAGACTTGGGGCACCCAATTGGCTCATGATGCCTTTGAGCGCAAACATTTCCTCAACGCCTGCGAGATCGCCAGCGATTGCAGCAATCTTATCAGCAGAGGTTTTCTTAACAGCACGAGCAATCGCTGCAAACGCATCGTTCCAGCTCGCAGCTTGCAGCTTGCGACCTTTCTTGACGTACGGCTTATCCAAGCGCTGTGATTTCAAACCATCCCAAATGAAACGTGACTTATCGGAAATCCACTCTTCGTTCACCGCTTCGTTGATCCGAGGCATAATCCGCATGACTTCGCGACCACGGCTATCAACACGAATGTTTGAACCAACAGCGTCCATCACGTCGATGCTTTCGGTCTTATTCAATTCCCAAGGACGGGCCGTAAATTCGTAAGGTTTAGAGGTCAAAGCACCAACAGGGCAAAGGTCAATCACATTGCCTTGAAGTTCAGACGTCATTGCCTGTTCAAGATAGGTGGTGATCTCAGCATCTTCGCCGCGACCAATTAGACCAAGTTCAGAAATGCCCGCCACTTCGGTTGTAAAGCGCACGCAACGTGTGCAGTGAATACAACGGGTCATGATGGTTTTCACCAACGGACCGATATACTTATCTTCAACCGCGCGCTTGTTTTCTTGGTAGCGCGAATTGTCCACTCCATAAGCCATGGCCTGATCTTGCAGATCACACTCGCCAGCTTGGTCACAAATTGGGCAATCAAGCGGGTGGTTGATCAGAAGGAATTCCATCACTCCTTCACGTGCTTTTTTAACCATTGGCGTATTGGTGAACACTTCAGGTGCTTCACCGTTCGGCCCAGGGCGCAAATCGCGCACGCTCATGGCGCAAGAAGCAGCAGGCTTTGGCGGCCCACCCTTCACTTCAACAAGGCACATGCGACAGTTACCTGCCACAGAAAGCCGCTCGTGATAACAAAAACGAGGAACCTCTGCGCCCGCTTCCTCACACGCCTGCATTAGCGTGTAGTGGTCGGGGACTTCGATTTCCTGTCCGTCTACTTTAATATTGGCCATACTTGCCGCCCTATTCCGCTGCGATGGATGGAACAGCACCATCCGCTTTGGCATTGTGGGTGTATTGATCAATCCGCTCTTCAATTACAGGGCGGAAGTTTTTGATAAGACCTTGGATCGGCCAAGCCGCCGCATCGCCAAGCGCGCAGATCGTATGACCTTCAACTTGCTTGGTAACTTCAAACAGCATGTCGATCTCACGCTTTTGCGCTTCGCCGCGTACCATGCGTTCCATCACACGGTTCATCCAGCCCGTACCTTCACGACAAGGCGTGCATTGCCCGCAGCTTTCGTGTTTGTAAAATGCTGAAAGGCGCGCAATGGCTTTGATGATGTCCGTGGACTTGTCCATAACGATCACGGCAGCCGTACCAAGCGAAGATCCAACTTCACGAAGCCCGTCAAAATCCATGATTGCATCACGCATCTTGTCGCCCGGCACACAAGGAACGGATGAACCGCCA
>NZ_CAKZPW010000239.1:0-9020 GCF_937139385.1 uncultured Maritalea sp.
TGACGACCTAGGGGATGTGACACCTGATCAGGTGTCGTTAAAGCTGGCCGGCGCAACTCATCATGAGAATGAGGTCGCCGGCTTTGCACGTGCGCTCAACCGGCAAGGTTATACGGCGCTGAAATCGGGCGCGACGCCGATTTTCTTGGGCGGTGATCATTCGTTGGCCATGGGGTCGGTGACCGGTGTTGCCAAATATGCTGCAGAAATTGGCAAGAAGCTACATGTTTTATGGCTTGATGCGCATCCAGATTTTAACACACCAACCACATCAACGTCGGGCAATATGCATGGCATGTCTGCGGCGCTTTTTTGTGGTGAACCAGGTTTTGACGGGGTGCTTGAAGAGCCAATTCATCCAGTTGATCCCAGCAATTACCATGTATTTGGCGCGCGCTCGATTGATGATGAAGAGGGTGCGCTTTTGCGATCACGGGGCGTTGATGTGATGGATATGCGCCGCATCGACGAGCGTGGTGTCGTTTCGCTGATCAATAGTGTGCTGGATGCTGTGCGAGAAGATGATGCGATGCTACATGTGAGCCTTGATGTGGACTTTCTTGATCCACAATTTGCGCCGGGCGTCGGCACAACGGTTCCTGGCGGAGCGACCTATCGCGAAGCTCATCTTGCTATGGAAATGATATCTGACAGTGGCATGATGACGTCAATGGATTTGGTTGAATTAAACCCCTATCTTGACGAGCGCGGCAAGAGTGCGCGCATGTTGGTGGCGCTTACCGAAAGCGGCTTTGGCCGTCGAGTGTTTGATCGGCCAACTTCAACTGGCTAATCAGTATTCTTTCACCGATTCCATGGCGACAAATGTAGATGTTTGTGCCACATGGGGCAGGGCGGAGATCACTTCGCCCAATACCCGCCGATAGGCCGAAATGTCCTTGGTTCTCACCTTCAGCAAATAATCAAAGCTCGCTGCCATCATGTGGCATTGCGAAATTTCCGGTGTTTGCTTCACAGCAGCATTGAATGCGTTCAGGGCGTTGGCGCGCGTGTCGTTTAAGGTGACTTGCACAAAAGCAATGTGGCCACTGCCAGTTTTTTCGTGGTTGATGCGGGCGCCATATCCCAGAATAATGCCGTCTCGTTCCAGTTTTTTCACGCGTGCTTGCGTGGGGCTTTTGGATAGACCTACTTTTATCGCCAACTCCGCCATTGACAGGCGGGCGTTGGTGGAGAGGGCATTAACAATTTTGCGATCGATCTGGTCCATTTGATCTGCCTTTACTGAATTATCGCTACAAATATCGCTATAATCTATCAACTTTAGCTCATTTGCATTGCAGTTGTCCTTTGTACGGGACAATGGACTGTTTGCAAAGTGATAAGATATGTCCAACATTTGTTTTGCAGGTAAACTGCATTGGTCAGATTAAGGGTGGAGCCCCATGTTGGACAAAATTCGCGAAGAAATTCGAGCACATTATTTGCCGGACGAGGATCAGGTTATTGAGCGTTTGGTGGTGCAAAGCAAACTGTCAGAAACGGACAGACATGCGATTGTTGATGACGCCGCCAATTTGGTGTCTTCGTTGCGCGATCAATCTAAGCAGGGGTTAATGGAGACCTTTTTGGCTGAATATGGGTTGTCCACCGATGAAGGTGTGTCGCTTATGTGTTTGGCTGAGGCTATGTTGCGGGTGCCCGATGGACCAACCGTTGATGACCTTATTGCCGATAAGATTGTTGATGAGGATTGGCTCAAGCATTTGGGTGTTGCGGAGAGTTTTTTGGTTCAGGCCTCTACCCTTGGCTTGGTGGTCAGCTCAGCGCTACTTGATGGTGATGGACCAGGCGTAATGAAGCCGATCGCTCAATTGAGTAAACGTTTGTCCGCACCGGTTATTCGCACAGCCGTTGGCCAAGCAATGCGTATTATGGGCTCCCAATTCGTGCTCGGGCGCGACATTAATGAAGCGCTGAAAAATGGATCGGGGTCGGTTTCAAAGGGCTATACTTATTCCTTTGATATGCTTGGCGAGGGCGCGCGAACACAAGCAGATGCGCAGCGCTATCACAAAGCATATTTAAACGCGATTGAGCGGTTGGCTAAAGAATCTACATTTGGCGATGTGCGCAAAAACCCAGGCATTTCGATCAAATTGTCAGCCTTGCATCCGCGATATGAATATATCAAACGCGACACGGTTGTGAATGAGATGGTTGAGCGCGTTATTGAGCTGGTCAAACCTGCCGCTCAGGCGCAAATGGGCCTTAATATCGACGCTGAAGAAGCGGACCGTTTGGACATTTCGCTTGATATAATTGAAAAGGTTCTTAAGCACCCCGATCTTAAAGGATGGGATGGCTTTGGTGTTGTGGTGCAGGCCTATGGCCCTCGCGCGTCATATGTTATCGACTGGCTTTATGCTTTAGCGCAAAAGCTTGACCGCAAAATTATGGTGCGTTTGGTCAAGGGAGCCTATTGGGATACGGAAGTTAAGCGCGCTCAGGTGATGGGGCTATCTGGCTATCCTGTGTTTACTCGCAAGGTCAACACCGACATTTCTTATCTTGGTTGTGCGCGCAAGCTTTTGGACATGCAGGATCGGATTTATCCTCAGTTCGCTACGCACAATGCACATACAACTTCTGCGGTTTTGCGGATGGCTGGTAATGAGCGTGAGGGCTTTGAATTTCAGCGGTTGCACGGCATGGGCGAAGGTTTGCACGATGTATTGCGGCAGCAAAATGGTACCCGCTGTCGGATCTATGCCCCAGTTGGCGCGCACCGGGATTTGCTTGCCTATCTGGTGCGCCGGTTGCTTGAAAATGGTGCGAACTCTAGCTTCGTCAATCAAGCTTACGATAAGAAAATTCCACCGCGCGCCATTGTTTCGGACCCAATTGGTGCGCATTTGGACCATGTAACGGCGCGCAATACCAACCTACCTTTGCCGCGTGAAATTTTCGGCGTGGAGCGCAAAAATGCCAAAGGTTGGGACTTTACCGACGTAAATGATGTGCGTTTGATCCACCAAGAAAGTCGCAAATTTGCTGCCCCGTTCCAATGGCGCGCGAAGGCTTCCAAGGCGTTGGGGGAAGGGGCGAAGGATCAGCCTGTCTTTAATCCAAGTAACCCAAGTGAAATTGTTGGGTTTGCGGAAAATGTTACCCCTGACCAAGTGCAAAAAGCCATTGGTGTTGCGCTTGAGGGGCAGAAAGCATGGGGTGCCACCGATGTGGTGGATCGCGCTGGTATTCTTAAACGTGCCGCCACTATGTTTGAAGAACGGGCAACGGAATTTTTTGCCTTGGCAACCCGCGAGGCGGGCAAGAGTTTGCCTGATGGCATTGCTGAAGTGCGTGAAGCCGTGGACTTTTTGCGCTATTACGCAAACGAGGGGCTGAAGGCTGAACATCAAGGCGATCCGCGTGGGGTGATTGGGTGCATATCTCCTTGGAATTTCCCCTTGGCGATTTTCACCGGGCAAGTGGCCGCCGCATTGGTGACCGGCAATGCTGTGGTTGCAAAACCGGCTGAGCAAAGCCCGTTGATGGGTGGTTTAGCCGTATCAATTCTGCATGATGCTGGCGTGCCAAAAGACGCTTTGTTGTTGGTTGCGGGTGCTGGCGATATTGGCGCAGCCTTAACCGCTGATCCACGCATTGGTGGGATCTGCTTTACGGGCTCAACCGAAGTGGCCAAATTGATTGATATGCAATTGGCCAAAACCGCGGCAAGCGATGCGATGCTGATCGCAGAAACCGGGGGGTTAAACGCCATGATTGTCGACAGCACCGCGCTTGCTGAGCAAGCCGTGCGTGACATTGTGGCTTCTGCCTTTCAGTCTGCGGGGCAACGCTGTTCGGCGCTGCGCATGCTTTATGTGCAACAAGACATTGCCGATGATCTTTTGGAAATGCTTTATGGCGCAATGGAAGCCTTAAAAATGGGCGACCCTTGGGATGACGCTACCGACGTTGGCCCAGTGATTGATGCTGATGCGCAAGCAGAGATATTGACCTATTGCGAAGGCTTGGAAAAACAAGGTCGATTGTTGCGCAAACTTGAAGCGCCGCAAAAGGGATATTTCGTTGCGCCACACATTTTCAAAGTGGATGGCATAAATGATCTCGAACGTGAAATCTTTGGCCCCATTTTGCATGTGGCAACCTTTAAAGCGCGTCAGCTTGATCAGGTGATTACCGACATTAACGGGCGTGGGTTTGGCCTAACGTTTGGGCTGCACACCCGGGTGGATGACCGGATTGAAAAGATTGGCGCCAAGATCAAGGTTGGCAATTTCTACGTTAACCGCAACCAGATCGGTGCGATCGTGGGGTCGCAACCGTTTGGTGGTGAAGGACTTTCAGGCACCGGGCCAAAGGCTGGTGGACCAAACTATTTAAATCGGTTCCGCAATGGATCGGGTGCGCGTGATCTTGATTTGGACACAGCGTCGATTGGCAAAGATGCCATTGCACATGCATTTGCCGATTTGGAAAAAGGTAAATGGGCCGCGCTGGATGACCGGGCTGCGCTTTTGGGTGTTGAGCCATTGGCCATGCAATGTGAATTGCCTGGACCAACCGGAGAGTTGAACCGTCTGTCTTATACCCCACGGGGCAAAATGCTTTTGCTTGGTGCGGGCGAAGGGCTGGTTGATCTGGCCAAAATGGCGCTGGCGTTGGGCAATAAAGTTGTGGTGGTAACGCCTGAGGTTTCTGCCCAATTGGCGCAAGTGCAAATGGTTGGTGCGCCAATTGCTGTGCTTGAAGGGGTGGTGGACCCCGTGGTTCTTAGTGAACTTGAAATCGATGGGGTTGGCTTGGCCGCGTCAGGCGCGTTTGCTCAATCGGTCCGCCTGGCTTTGGCGAAACGAAAGGGGCCGATTGTGCCCGTGATCACCAATGGGTTTGATGTGGCTGGCTTTGTGCATGAGCGCGCCATTTGCGTGGATACAACGGCGGCGGGCGGCAATGCTTCGCTGTTGGCGCAATCTAGCTAGGTGCCCATTTTTATTGGCCCCAAGCTCAATTGGGGCCATTAAGATCAAAATGCACTTCAATAAATGACAATAAAAAACCCGGCCAATGAGCCGGGTTTTTTTAATTTCGTTGTTAGCGAAAAGCGACTATTCAGCGCTTGCTTCGCCTTCAGCAGCGGCTGCTTTTGCAGCTTCAGAAGCGGCTTTAGCTGCAGCTTTTTCTGCTTCGCGGGCCGCTTTTGCAACTGCGTTTGCTTCGCGCTCACCGTCTTGAATCTTTTTGGTACGTGCATTTGTTGATTCAAAAATACGAGCTGATTTGCCGCGCAATTCACGAAGATAATAAAGCTTCGCACGACGGACTTTACCGCGGCGCAGCACTTCGATGCTGTCGACAACTGGTGAGTAAAGTGGGAAAACCCGCTCAACACCTTCGCCATAAGAAATTTTGCGAACTGTGAAGCTTTGGTTCAAGCCAGCGCCTGCACGAGCAATCACAACGCCTTCATAGGCTTGCAAACGCTCTTTTTCACCTTCGCGGATTTTCACCCAAACTTTAACGGTATCACCGTGAGAAAAATCTGGTGTTTCGCGCTTTGCGGCAAGTTCTTCGAGCTGCTCTTTTTCAAGCTGTTGAATAATATTCATGTTTTTCGTCCGTTGATTCTCGCCGATCAGAGCGTCCCTAAAAGTCGAGCCAGAAGGGGCGGTTACACCGGTCTTGGTGTTTAGTGACAAAATAGATTGGCGGGCTATAACCCGAATTGGCCCCAGAGTCTATGGGTTTGTTGCTGTTTTGATGAAATAAAGAGAGCATTTTTACGCGCCGCCGTTGGTCGCTTTGTCTTTAGTTATACCTCACGGCTCGTAACGCTTTACGGCATGACGCGCTAAAGCCTCGCTATGCCTTCAAGCTGAGCCTCCGGTGGGGCGGCCAAAACGTTGGCCGGGGTCCTCAACAACATGTTGTTTCGTCCATTCTTTGCGCCACTTGTTCTGAATTTGTTGTATGCACCATTCGGCGGCATGAAATAAGAGCCGGGGGAGGCCCAAAGGGCCGACGGCGCCGCGAAGGAATGGCTAAGGCACCTAACCAAAACTTGGGCGGCCAGCCCGAAACCTTTAGGTTTCGCGCCCGCGCAGGTGCAGCCAATCGCATAGCGCGGTTTTAGCGCGTCATGCGGTTTGCGGTACGCACCGCGAGCGAAAACTATTGCAGCATGCGAGGTCTTCAAAGGCTCGATTATTGCGCTATTTTAGGTCATTGAGCCCATGAAGGCCTCGCATGTCATGGCTTTTTGCTAAAATCAAATTGCCCCGGGGTGCTAAACCCTTTTATCCCCTTACCCGCGCTTGCAAGTTGCTCACGTATATTACGCCTTGCAATCAAATTGAGACAGGCGAGCATTGCCCATCACGACTTACGGTTGCCTTCGGTGTCAGGCTGGACATTTTGATTTCGGCGCAAAACAGCATCGTCATTACTGTTCACCACCTTCTTCCAACAGGGCACCAAATTCGGTTTCCCCGGCCACCCCTCGCTCGTCAGCAAGCTGCGTGGCTGAATGAAAGACGAGAGCATGATGACATGGGTGACGTTGGGCGGGGATAAGTTTTTTTGTATTGAGCTGCCAATGGTCGTATCGCCGTCAAGTTTTGAATGCTCAAGCCGCGCGCTGACCTCGGCACCCCCGGTTAATGTTTGTGTGTGAGCGTTGGTGATAAATGTCGGGTTTGAGCTCTTCTTGGTCATTCGTCACCTCTCAGTCTATCTTGAAAACTGCCGTCATTTGACCATATCGAAAATCAGTATACGAAGTCCTGGGTCAATACACGCGCCTTTGGGCGCGGTGTCGATTTCAGCTAACATTGCGATTGCTCTCATCACTCGCCGGATAGTATGCTTCGAAAATGGAAGAATTTACCGAAATAATCGCCAAGTATCAGCCTGATTATATCGAGCGGCATTTTGTCTCTCTCGAAGGCCTTCACGAATTCTCACTACAGTTCTTCAAGGACGTAGCAAACATCTATGATGCTATGACGAGAGTTCGCAATGTGAAGCGAAACCCTTCTGGATTTTCGATTGACGATGCGCCAGTCCTCGGGTTGCTTGTACGGGTTTCCAAGCTCCTCAAGGAATGCGTAAAGTACCACGAGTTGGACAACGCGGAAGTCATCGCGAATTTCGAGCGTCCGCTCTTAGAAGCTACGACGATCGCAACATATCTGATGCTAAACGACAAAGCCGTAATGGAGGATTATCGGAAGTGTTCCTATAAGGACAGGCTGAGAATCCTCAGGGAGCTAAAGGAAGGTTCAGTTTTCTTTGACACCAAAGCTGGCAAGCGGTTGCTTGCTTCTGTAAACGACAAGATGGATTTCGAGGGGCTTACGACGGACGATTTCGCGGAGCAGAAAAAGAATAGGTGGCGGCTTCAGGGAAAGAGCTTTCGTGACATCTTTGCTGAGATCGAACACGACGCTCTATATTCAGCCACTTATGGCATGATGTCTGAGTCAATCCACGGCTCTTGGAATGAGTCGATGGACTGGGGTTTGGTACGCAACGATGATGGAACATTTTCGGCCTTCACAGACAACCATCCGGCGGACATCAGATATGTCACGCCTATTGTGAAATTCACCACCAAGCCGTACCGCCTCTGGCTACAGAGGATCGATGCCTATGACGAAAATTTCAAAGGCACAATGGATTGGATCGAGAGGGTAAACGACCGTTTATTCCACACATTCGACGCCCTCTATGACGGAGAGTAAAACGCTATGGCAACGTAGCAATCATAGCTCGGTTACCATAATGCTGTCTGTCAGATTCGTCCGCTCTTGTCCGCATAGCTTACTACCGCCCTGAGCCTGCAGCAGACCTTTGTCTTGGCGGAAGAAATGCTACAGCGGTAACAATTCAGTACGTGCGGGCAACAGCATTCAACCGTAGGCCGCTTTCAACTCAGTAAAGGCGTCACGGAGGCGTTCGAGAAGTTTAGTGAAGATCGCCTCAAAGTCTTTCAGGTCTGCAATGCCGAGTTGCGCCGCGACATCCACGAGCTTGCCGTCACCCATATCGTGGTCCGCCCACAGGCGAAGATCGTAGAGCCAGAAGAATGGGGCGATGAGGTTTTTTGTGTCGCCGAGCACGTCCCGATATGTCATCTCGAGGAGCTTGTTGCCTTTAGAACCGGCATCGGGCGTAAGGTTGTTCGATGTGAGGAATTTCCGAATCTTAGCGTTGTCGACGTTCTCATTGATGATCTCGTTCAATTCGCTAACGAAACGAATGAAATCATCCTCAGAATTAATAATGACACGGCGGTAGCGTCTCACGACCTCAATGCGGTCCGTAAAGGCCTTCGGCTTGTAGAGCTCGGTGCCGTGCTTGAGAGCAAAGGCTGCGTTCCAATCTTCCAAGGCATTTATGGCTTGTATGCCAACAGTAGGCTCGGAAAATTGCGCGTTGATTTGGGCGTCAAAAAACTCCGACTTCGTGTCATTTTGAGCAAGCAAATTGTGCTCTTTCCAATGGTGCTGTTCAGCGACAGTTAGCTGCTCCAGGTCACCGAGCCATGCGAAGATCGCCCCCTTCGAGTTGATTCCAAAAGACATGCAGCCGTCCGACCAGTTGATTGTTCCATAAGTCTCGCTTGCGAAGCTGACCGCTATTGTTTTGCTGTAAAGGTGTTTTACAAGCACCTCATTGTCAAAATAAACTGGCGTAAGAAAGTGACCATCCAGGCTTTCCTTCGGATCGTGGTTGAACGTTATGCTTGCCATTATGTGGTCCATATAGAATTTCTCTGAGTTGCAACTTATCTAAGCAAGCTTCTGGTTGAGAATTCAACTCTTCAATTAAAACCGCCACAATTTTGAAGCTGCTATAGCGGAAACGGCACTAAGTCCGCATAGCGGAAGTACACAAGTCCAAATACATTTGAGCCTTGTTTCAACTCATCATGGATCCTCGGGTCAAGCCCGAGCATGACGGGTGTGCGTGAGGTGGCAGCAGGGCGTTATCGGTCCGGGCTTTGGGAGGCGGGACGGTGAGGTGATTAT
>NZ_CAKZPW010000240.1:0-5137 GCF_937139385.1 uncultured Maritalea sp.
GGCCTGGAAAAACGCCGGATTTGCCGTGACCGACAAGAAACCATCACCAAACCGAGTTGAGTTTGTGGCACAGCTCAATAAAGATCAAACTGTCCCCCTCCCCCAAATGCGCGAATTTGTTAAGGCTGGCGAAAGTCAAATCCTTGACGCCCGAGGCGCAGGGCGCTTTTTTGGCCGAGAAGCTGAACCAAGACCGGGCACCCGCTCTGGCCACATGCCAGGCGCAACCAATGTGCCCTTTTCCACCCTTTTGAACGATGACGGTACGTTTAAATCGAAAGAAGAGTTGAAGGTCCTATTTTCAAATCATGGTCTCGACCTAAGCGCACCAACCATTACAACTTGCGGTTCAGGGGTCACCGCAGCAATTATTTTGCTCGCTCTTGAATTAATCGGCAAAACTGACGCCCGACTTTACGACGGGTCTTGGGCCGAATGGGGTAGCCTAGGCGATACGCCAGTCGAAATAGATTGACCATTTGGACAATTCAAGTTATTGCATTTGTCAGGCCAACCAGCATGTGCAACATATGTCCCTCACCAATCTTGAAACTCGACTGCTCGCGCAGATCAAATCGCAACCATTTGCGACCCAAAAAGAGCTTGGCGAAGCGCTAGGGATTTCCCGGGCGAGCGTTGCAAACTACGTAGATCGACTACAATCGAAGGGGCTCATATTGGGCCGCGCTTATGTGTTTGCGGAAAGCCCTGCCGTCACCTGCATTGGTGGCGCAGTTCTAGATCGCATTTTGCGCTTGGATGAATACGGCATACCTCATACATCGCAGCCCGGCACAAGTTCGGAAACGCGCGGCGGCGTGGCCAGAAATGTAGCCGAAAATCTTGCCCAACTTGGTGAAATCGTAAAACTGATCTCCGTGGTTGGCAACGATGATGCTGGGCGATCCGTAATTGAAGCAACAGCTGCCATTGGCGTTGACACAAGCCTAGTTGAACGAAAAAGCACCGGGGTAACGGGCACCTACACCGCCATAATGCAGCCAGATGGTGAACTTTATTTAGGCGTTGCAGACATGGGCATAATTGATCATTTAGATGCGCAGGTGATCGATAGAGATTGGCAACATATTGTCTCATCTCGCCTGGTGTTCGCCGACACCAATTGTTCCGATAGCTTGTTGTCAGTCCTGATCAAAAGATGTTTACACAATGACATTTTGTTGGCCATTGACGCGGTTTCAATTCCAAAGTTCAGGCGCTTACCCAACAACCTCAAGGGCGTGGAATTTTTGTTCTGCAATCTTGATGAGGCCAAATCGGTGCACGGTGATGTCTCTCCCCAAGCGTTGGCGCAGCAATTGCACCTGCGCGGGGCAAAGAACGTGGTGATTACCGACGGCGCAAGACCAGTGACGTGTCTTTGTGACAGCGGCATCACCATGGTGCAAATCCCAAAAACCGATATTGTAGACGTTTCAGGCGCTGGCGATGCGTTTGTGGCCGGATTTATGCACGCGATACTGGGCGAAAAAGACCCAATTGAAGCCACAAAAGCTGGCGTTGTCGCGGCAGGCCTAACGGTACAAAGCGAAATGCGCAACAGCCCAGACCTAACCGCACAAGTTGTCGCTCAGAACGCACAAATGATAGAGATCCAAAGGACATAAAATGAATTTTGACTTGCAGTTTGGTGCGCATGTACTCAAAGCCAAAATGTCTGGCCAACCAATTGTGGCGCTAGAGACCACCGTTGTAACCCACGGCATGGACTATCCGCACAACATCGACACAGCACTGGCCATGGAACAGGCCGTGCGTGACGCAGGTGCTTGCCCAGCTAGTTTGGGCATTGTGGACGGTCAACCTGTGATTGGTATGAGTGAAGAACAATTGCGCGCCTTTGCCAAATCACCACGCGGCTCGATTGCCAAATGCTCGCGACGCGATTTCCCGGCGCTTATTGGCTTGGGCAAAAGTGGTTCATTGACAGTTGCAGGCACAATGATATTGGCTGCGGCGGCATCAATCGATGTCTTTGCAACGGGTGGCATTGGCGGCGTGCACCGTGGTCACCCTTTTGATGTTTCGGCGGATTTGTTGGAATTGGGTAAAACGCCGGTCACCGTGGTTTGCGCTGGCGCAAAATCAATCTTGGACCTTCCCCTCACCATGGAGGTTTTGGAAACACAAGGCGTGCCAGTTATTGGCTTTGGATGCAAAAATCTACCGGCCTTTTACACACGCGATAGTTCAATTGCTGTTCCCCATTCTGTGGCAAATGTTGATGAAGCGGCTAGCATTCTAACGGCTTGGCGCAAATTGTTGGGCAACAATGGCATGCTCTTCACCGTGCCGGTTCCAGAAGACGCAGCGCTCACAAATGATGAAATGGAAAAAGTCATCGATACGGCCATCAAAGCGGCCGATGCGGACGGCGTCCATGGTGCCGCGGTTACGCCCTATGTTTTGGGAAAAGTTGTTGAACTTACCAATGGCCGTTCACTAAAAGCAAACATTGCGCTATTGATTAACAACGCAAAAACGGCTGGCGAAATCGCCGTACGGGCAACCCAATAAAGGCAAACGGATGAACACAGCAAGACATGTGAAGCAAAATTCAAATGTCTTGCTGCTAAAAAGTCCCTTTTGGATAGCTGCGGGCATTGGCATTGCCATACTTGTTTCGCTGCGGATGTGGTTTTGGACCAGCGGCACCATTTTGCCGGACGAAGCCTATTATTGGATGTGGTCGCAGCACCCAGCGATCTCTTACTACGATCACCCCCCACTAAATGCTTGGTCTTTGTGGCTTTCATCAAAACTGTTTGGCTGGAATATATTTGGGCTGCGCATTGTCCCGGTGCTTACATTTTTTGCGGACCTGTGGGTCCTGTGGTTGATCACCAAACTGATTAGCGACCAGCCCATATCCGATTTTATAGTCACCGCTATTTTATTTCTGAGCACACCCATTTTTCTCACCATGAGCATGCTCGCACTCCCCGATCACTTATTGATCCTGTGCCTGTTGCTTAGCCTTTATTTTTTCATAAAGTTCTTCAATGCTCATGAAACATTTCGGCGTTGGTCGCCCCTCTACCTTGCATGCATATTTTTGGGTTTTGCAACGCTTGCCAAATATAACGCCGTGCTACTTGGGGTGGGCGTGTTTGCCTTCGCGCTCTATAATCAACAAACCCGCTCCATTTTCAAACACTGGCAGAGTTACGCCGCGTTCGCGCTTTTTCTGCTTGTGCTTTCCCCGGAGATCTATTGGAACATTTCAACTAAGGCTTCCTCAGTCACCTTTATCCTGCAAGACCGACATGCCGGCTTGCCCACGGACAATAATTTGGATGGCGTGAAAGGGTTTGCTGGAGGCATGATTGCCTTTTTGTCACCATTCCTAATTTGGCCGCTCATCAAAACACTGTTCAAATCAAGTGAGCGCAACAACAACCATTTGCCGCTTGGCCGCGCAATATTTTGGGCGTCGACCCTGGTGTTTTTGGGACTTTCTTTCACAACCGACATCATGTTCCATTGGAACTTGGTGGCCTATGTGGGCATATTGCCATTTCTTGGACTATTTTTTCGCGCAAATTGGCTCTTGTTGGCGCATATGCTGTCCGGCATCATCGTGGCCGGGCTCATCGCCTACAATTTCTCAATTCTACCTTTGCGCACCTATTTCAGCTCCGCAGACTATTTTTCCGCCCGAGCATTCGGCTGGGATGAAACGGCGCAAATAACCGAACAACTTAGAGACGAGTTTAATGTCGATTTCGTCGCGGGCACACACTATACTGTTTCATCACCGCTTGGTTTTGCCATGCAAGACGCAGATGTTACCGACTTGGGGCCACAACGTTCACAATATCAATTCTGGTTTGAACCAGCCGAGCACATTGGGCAGAACGCGTTAGTGGTGACCGATCATGCAAATGCACTACCCATAGAGCTCGAACAGCGTTTCAACAGCGTAGAGCAAATCGATGTGCTTGAAATCAAAAGGAGCGGCTATTTAGTTGAAAAACGCCATTTCTATTTAGCATCAGGATTTAAAGGCTAGTTGCCCTTCACCGGCAGACGCCAAGCAATTGCTTTTTTGGCGCTATAGCATCCAACAGCGACCTTTTTTGAATAGTTCCCCGAGATGATCTTAACGCGCCCATCGTCGCATTTTCCCATGACGACCCCCACATGGTTTGGCAGCACCATGATGGAGCCGACCTGAATAGGCTTGGCCTTCTTGCCGTATTTCGCAAAATCTCGCGCACGATAAGACCCACGCGTATCAAAACCGGCCTTGGCCAAAATCTTATCCATATAGCAGGCACACCATTTGTTGGGACAACCTTTTGGGCGGCGCCCCCCAAGGTCCTTTTCCATCAGTTTAATCAAGTTTTTGGCGTTTGCAGGCGTCACAAGGGCAGTGCTGCTGACCGCAAGCGCGGTCGCGCATAAGATAATCGCAAAGAATTTTTTCATGGGGATTTTGGGGCGGAAAGTACCGCCAAACTCAGCTCATTTTGGTCAAAGGAAACTCAAATTCAACCTCTAGAATTCAAGAGGCGCCAACAACCGCTCAAATGCGGCACTATTGTGACCAATTCAAATTAACTGAAACAAGAACTACAATTCCGACGCCCAAGGCGGGTTCGCCCCAGCCCGTGAAACAGTAATTGCAGAAACGTCTGCCGCCAAGCGCAACGCGATTTCAAGTTGGTCGTTTTGAATGCGAGCAAGTTTTTCTTTATTCAATAGTCCTTGCCGATTAAGTCCCGTCAAAAACCCACCATTGAAACTATCGCCCGCGCCCACCGTATCCACAACTTCGGCCTTTGTTGCGGGAACCGATATCTGCCCTTCATTGGTCACAGCGTCCACGCCTTCACCACCCTTGGTCATCAAAACGATCGACGCACCAGTCTTAATGAAAGATTTGGCTGCATCTGCAAAGCCAACACCAGGCATCAGCCAAGCCAAATCTTCATCCGACACTTTGATGATATCGGCAAGCTTCAGCATCCGCTCCATCCGCGCCCGATAGGTTGGCTCATCCTTGATAAAAGTCGGGCGAATGTTTGGATCAAACGAAATCACACGATGCGCAGCCTCTTGCACCATCAAAGCTTCATAAGTTGATCCACATGGATCTGGAATAAGGCTGATA
>NZ_CAKZPW010000241.1:0-5145 GCF_937139385.1 uncultured Maritalea sp.
CAGACCATGTTTTTTGGCGCAAACTAGATCGCAAACACCATTTTGACGATGCGTCTAAATCACCAATCGCATCACATATTATTTATCTGCCAGAACCATAGTTTTGATTCTTTGTGCTTTCTCAAAGTGGTCGAGCTTGTGCGTTGAAATCCACCATGTGGCCGCTTCCATTAAAAGCTCTGGGTCATCATTTCTGTTCTTGAAAAACGCATAAAAGGACAGCCCAACACCTTCACCTTTTTGTGCGATTTTTGTATCACAAACCTCGATAATCTTTGCTCTAAGGCTTTTGCGCATGATTAGCCGTCTAATGGCGCTGTACCCGTTGGGTTGCCATCGCGGTCCAGAGTAATCTTCTCAATACGCGCCTCGGCTTTGCGCAATAGGCTTTCGCAATGCGCTTTTAGCAAGCCACCACGTTCGTAGATCTCGATGGATTCTTGCAACGGGGCTTGCCCGCCTTCAAGCTTGCCCACAATCTGTTCAAGCTCTGTCAGTGCATCTTCAAAACTAAGCGCTTCAATTGCCGCTTTTTGGTCTTCGCTCACCCAAAATGCTCCTTTTGGTCAAAATCAATATGATCGATCGAAGGACCGCTAACGCCATGTGAAAGCATTGATAAATGCGCCGCAACACCTTGGCCCAGACCATCAAGATCATATCCACCTTCTAATAGGGATATGATTCGATTGTTGCAACGCTTGCCGGCAATGTCCATCAATTTGCCAGTGATCCACGCAAAATCGTCGGGTTGCCATTTTAGGCCAGCCAATGGGTCGCGATAGTCGGCATCAAACCCAGCTGAGATAAGAATAAGATCTGGCCGAAAATTATCGATCGCCGGCAAAATCACGTCGGTGTAGGCCAAGTGCATTTCATCACGTCCCGTACCTTCAGAAAGAGGGGCGTTGAATATATTGCCCGCGCCAGTTTCGCTGATGGCACCGGTGCCGGGAAAAAGCGGCATTTGATGGCTTGAGGCATACATCACGTTCTTGTCGGCATAAAAAATGTCTTGCGTGCCATTTCCGTGGTGCACGTCAAAATCTACAATGGCGATCCGCTCTAAACCCTTTTGCTGTGCAATGCGCGCAACAACTGCAATTGTGTTCACAAGGCAAAAGCCCATCGGAGCCTCGCGTTCAGCATGGTGCCCCGGCGGGCGAATGGCGCAAAAAGCGTTTTCGTGGTGACCGGCCAATACATCATCAAGCGCATCAAGGCCTGCGCCCATACCAGTCATAACAGCGCTCAAAGACTCTTGGGAAATATAGGTGTCGCCATCAACCTGCGACATGCCTTCGACTGGACGCAACAGCTTCAGTTGCTCGATATAGGCCTTTGGGTGCACTTCTAGAGCAAACTCAAGCCCTGCGCAGGCCGCCTCTTTGCGTTTAATGTCGGCAAAATGGGGCAGGGCAAAGACTTTGTTCAATCGACGCAATCGGTCTGCCCGTTCTGGGTGACCAGATGGCGTGGCATGTTCCAAACCTTGCGGTTGCGTAATCAAAAGGCTCGACATTTCTTTCCCTATCCATGCGCGTCATATCATTATGATCCTTGACGCGGCGCACTTCAATTGCCAAACAGCGCAAATGAATGAACGCCATCTATACCCAAATCCGGTTTCAGTAAATGAAGCTGTTGAACATTTACATAACGGTGATGTGGTCGGAATGCCTACAGAGACTGTCTATGGGCTTGCTGGATTGGCGAGCAACGATGATGCTGTTCTCAAAATCTTTCAAACCAAAGGCCGTCCACGCTTTAACCCGTTGATTGTTCATTGTGCCGACATGACAATGGCAAGGGAGATCGCAGAATTTGATCCGTTGGCGCTAAAAGTTGCAAATGCGTTCTGGCCTGGTCCACTAACGCTCGTTCTGCCAAAAAAAGCGAATGCAAGAATTTCTGATCTTGTAACCGCCGGTCTAGACACAGTGGCCATCCGTTTGCCCAAACATCCAATGGCGCGCCGCTTGCTGTCTACTTTGGGCCAACCTGTTGCTGCCCCATCAGCCAATCCTTCGGGCAAGCTGTCGCCAACCAAAGCTCAACATGTGATCGACGCATTTGGCGGAGCTGTTCCTGTGTTAGATGGAGGCGCGTGCGAAGCAGGCGTTGAATCCACCATTCTGGCCATTGAGAACAACAGGATAATTTTGCTTCGACCAGGCAACGTTACAGCTGAAATGGTCGAAAGCGAAATTGGCATTAAAGTCAATCTGCCAGACAGCGGAAAAATCGTGGCGCCCGGCATGCTCAAATCTCACTACGCACCAAATGCAAAAGTGCGCCTAAACGCCATATCGCCCAACAGTGGTGAAGCTTTTTTAGGCTTCGGTTCTGCCGCTTTTGACGGACCGAACTGCCGCAACCTCTCGCCAAAGGCCGACTTGGCAGAGGCCGCTAAGAACCTTTTTCAATATTTGCGTGAACTTGATGCAATGGGCGTCGCCTCAATTGCAGTTGCCCCAATCCCCATTGAGGGGATTGGCATCGCGATCAACGACAGACTGGCCCGGGCCGCGGCGGATCGAACGACTTAATCGCGTGGTTTATAAGGTTTTTGGTCGCGCCAAAACCGCATCAAGCTTTCCAAATCCGGGTCGGATTCTTCTGGTAGTTTGATCCGCAGATTGACGTAGAGATCACCTTCACCAAAAAGGCCTTTGCCTTTGAGGCGCATGGCTTTTGATGTGTCAACGCCAGCTGGAATATTCAGCTCAACCGCACCCGAAAGCGTTGGCACGCGTACCTTGCCACCCAAAACCGCTTCATAAAGCGTCAAAGGCACATCTACGCGTAAGTTTTCGCCGTCTTTGCGGAAATGCTTGTGTGGTTGAATGCGTACATTCACCAGAACATCGCCTTTTGACCCACCAAAGGGAGGCGCTTCGCCTTGCCCCTTGAGACGTACTTGTTGCCCGTTTTCAAGCGGCCATGGCAAATTGACAGAAAGGGTTTTACCGTTTGGCAAATGCACAGGCACAGGCTGGCGGGCGCTTATTTGTTCGAGCGTCACTTTGAGCCCGACCTTGACGTCCTGACCTTTTGTGGTGCGTCCGCCGCTAGCAAACCCACCGGCGCTTCCCATGCCCATCGGGCCTGCACCGCGTTGCCCGCCGCCAAAACCGCCCATGAATTCTTTCAAAATGTCTTCGGGGTTAACGCCCGCGCCACCTGCACCACCAGAGAATCCACCTGCACGGCGCTGTCCGCCGCGCTGCCCAGCACCGCCGCCAAAACCAGAAAAGTCAAAGCCCGCCATTTTGGGGTTGCCGTCAGCATCAATTTCGCCACGATCATATTGCCCGCGTTTTTGCTTGTCGGACAAAAAGTCATAAGCATTTGAGGCTTCAGAAAACTTGGCCTGCGCCTTTGGGTCGTCTTTGTTCTGATCGGGGTGATAGGTTTTAGCGAGTTTGCGATATGCAGACTTAATGTCCTTATCGCTCGCGGACCTTGGCACACCTAAAACGCTGTAAGGATCACGCATCTATATATTTCTCTCCAATCAACGCACAGCAACAGCTTTTCGCTCCCGTGCGGACATATTCATTGTTGCGCCATATATGGCGATCCAAGGCCGCAATGTCTAGTCTTGCAGCACAATGTTGACCTAAAGAGGCAGCGGCCGCTGCTCTTCAATGGCTTCCATTGCGAAATAGGAAGTGACCGAGTCCAGTTCAACTTTGGAAATCAGCCTTTGATACACGTCATCGTAGCTGTCCATATCGTTGGTTATCACCTTGAGAAAATAGTCATAATCTCCGCCGATGCGGTAAAAATCGACGACTTCTGGGATGGTTGACACATGTCGGCGAAACGTCTCAAGCCAATCCGCCGAATGATGACGTGTTTTCAGCATCACAAAAACCACAAGACCCAACCCCAGCAGTTTGCGATTGAGCATCATCGACTGATTGAGAATCAACCCGGCCTCTCGCAGCGCGTTGATGCGCCTCCAACAAGCGTTTTGCGACAAGTTCACAAGGGCTGCCAACTCGCGCTGAGACACGGATGCATCTCTTTGCAAGATTCGTAGTATCGCAATGTCATTTCGATCTAATTTCATGCCATTCATACGATCATATGACCACATATGTTGCGTTATGTGCAAGAAAATTGGTGAAAAATTACACATTTTGGGTGATATTATAGAGAGGTAATCACGAAAGAGAGTAATATGTGTCGCTGGATCGCATATTTGGGGAAACCCACTTATATCAATGACTTCTTATATGATGGGCCGCGATCGTTGTGCGCCCAAGCGCAGCAGTCACACAAAGCCAAACTTGGCGTCCATGGTGATGGCGGCGGACTTGGGTGGTACGGTGATCACAAATGTCCCGGCCTTTATCGCAATGCGGGGCCAGCTTGGGCCGACCCAAATCTGCGTGAATTGACCTCTCAGGTGAAAGCGAAGCTATTCTTTGCCCATGTTCGCGCCTCCACAGGTGCGCCAAACACATTTGTGAACTGTCACCCGTTTAGAACAAATCACTGGCTGTTTATGCATAACGGGCAAATTGGTGAGTTTAACAAAGTACAACGCTTGTTTCAGCAAACGCTTTGCGACAAGTCCTATGCTGCCTTGCAAGGTACAACTGACAGCGAGTTGATGTTCGCCATGTTGGTGAACAACGGCCTATTTGAAGATGTAAAAACAGCCATTCGCACGACAATGCGGTCAATTACCTCAGTTTGCGCAGAGCACGGGATAGTAGAAGCGTTTCGCGCCACATTTTCAGTGACCAATGGCGAGCAAATATGGGCGGTGCGGTGGTCTTCTGACGCCTATGCGCCTTCGCTTTATAAAAGGGATCTAGGTGGCGATATCTTGCTGGCTTCTGAACCACTAGATGGCGAAGTGCAGAATTGGCAAGAGATACCGCCAAACTCTTTGGTATGCCTGTCACGTGATGCCGACCAAAACACAACAATTGACTCTGAAATTCTGTTTGATGAGGAAAAGCAATATGTTCGAGCAGTTTAAAGCCAGTCTGAGAGCTGAGAATTTGGTCGAGCAACTGCGCGCTGGTTTAATTGGCGATGGGATTTCTATTCCCGGTCCGTTCGGACCCAAAAGCCTTGTTTATGCAGACTATGTTGCTTCTGCGCGTGCGCTCAGACAAATCGAAG
>NZ_CAKZPW010000242.1:0-3350 GCF_937139385.1 uncultured Maritalea sp.
CCGTGTAGACCAGCCAGAACTTGCCATCAGCATAGGAAAGGCAGGGCGCCCAAACACCGCAACTATCAGGGTTGCCGCGCATATCGAGTTGGCTAGCGCGGTCCAAAGGGCGTTTTACAAGCGCCCAATTGACAAGGTCTTTGGAGTGAAAAATCTGCACGCCTGGATACCATTCAAAAGTAGACGTCGCGATGTAATAATTCTCACCAACCCGACAAATGGAGGGATCAGGATTAAATCCTTTTAGGATTGGATTTTTGATCATTTGCATCGCGACGACCTAACTCTACACTTGCAGTGCTTTTGCCGCGTCCGGCCCAAGTGGCGCCGGGCGTTCGCAACTGGTGGTCATTTCTACGAACTGTCCTTTTTCGCCGGAAATCAACACACTGGTCATCACCTCAACAACATGCAATGCAAGCTCTTGTGAGCAGCGATGTGGCCGGTTCTGCGCAATTGCAACAGCCATATCAGAAAGGCCCGCACAACGATAATTGGCGTTTCCATCATCATTGACCACAGCAAATGGGTGATCCCAATTGCCTGGCAGGTCTGCGGCCTCTTCTCGTTTGGTGATGCGGATTTCGCCGCCAAAGAAGTTTGGATCAGGTACATGGACGGTGCCCTTTGTGCCATATAGTTCCATGTTCGTATGGCCATGTTCCCAAACGTCCCAACTTGTGACCATCGTCACCACCGCGCCGCTTTGAAATTCCAGCAGCGAATGAATGGTGGTGGGCGTATCAACAGGGATCTTTTCGCCGTTACGCGGTTCAGAAGTGATCACACGTTCTTTGGACGGCGTCGATGTCAAAGCGCCAACCCGTTTTACCGGGCCCAGCAATTGCACCAAATTGGTCACATAATAGGGCCCAATGTCCAACATTGGACCGGCGCCAGGCTGATAGAAGAAGTCAGGGTTCGGGTGCCAATGCTCCATGCCATGTCCCATCACAAAGGCCGTGCCGGACGTTATGGTGCCCAAATCACCTTGGTCGATCATGTGCCGGACATGCTGGTGCGCACCACCCATGAAGGTGTCTGGGGCTGAGCCAATGCGCAGGTTTTTCGCTGCAGCGATATCTGCGAGCGCCGACCCTTCCTCCAAAGTCAAAACATATGGCTTTTCGGAATAGACGTGCTTGCCCGCTTCCAAAATGCGCTTTGATACGTCAAAGTGGGCGGCCGGTATGGTGAGGTTGATGATGATTGAAACATCATCGCTTGCCAACAACCCTTCAACGGTTTCCGCGCGCACACCAAATTCTTCGGCGCGGGCCTTGGCCGCATCCATGTTGATATCAGCAACAGCACGCACTTCAATGCCCACAAAATTTGGTGACAAGCGCAAGTACGCTGCGGAGATATTGCCGGCGCCAATAATGCCGACCCCAAGTTTTTCAGTCATAATGTCTACTCAACTAAAGTGTTTTTGCGTAGGCGATTGAGTTCGCCCCAAAGGCGATCGCATCGGCAGGATTATCATGCTCCATGACAAAGATTTTTGCAGGTGTGTTGGATTTTACCGCGCTCATCAAAGCAGCCCAATCAATGGTGCCACTGCCAACATCGGTCCAGCCATCTTGGTCCAAATTTTCACCGTCAGGCGCCTTATCTTTCATATGTACAGCCGTGATGCGGTTGCCATATCTCTTTATCCATTCGATCGGATCTTGGCCGCCAACAATGACCCAAGCAATGTCAGCTTCCCATGAAATATTTTGCGCATTGTCCAAAAGGATCGCCATCGGTATTTGGCCATCGGGCAAAGCAACGAACTCAAAGTCATGATTGTGCCAACCAAAGGTAACGCCAAAACCTGCTAACTTGTCGCTGACTTTGCTCAAACGCTGTGCAAAAACTTGCCATCCTGCCGCGTCAGTTGGGCGATCGTCTTCCACCAAATAGGGGGCATAGACCTGGCGGACACCCAGCGTGTTGATGATTTCAAGCGCTGCGTCAAAATCATCTTCCAAAAGCTCAAGCGCCAAATGAGTGCTTGGCATCTTCAAACCCACATTATCAAGGTCGGCGGCCAATTCCGCCACATTGTCGAACATTCCGCCAAAGCCTTCAACCTGTGTGTAGCCTTGATCTGCAAGCGCAGAAAAAACCTTGGACCAAGGTGTTGCATTTCGTGCGCTATAAAGTTGATAACTCAAATCCATGAGCGTGTTCCTTAGTAATTTTGGGGTTTAAACCCGCAATTCAGTTTCTTTGTCAAAAATTGAAGCCCGCGCAGGGTCAAAACCCAACGTGAAAGCGTCGCCAGTCGAAATTTTTGCTTGCCCGTCCATCCGTACACGGAAAGCCTGATCTTCGATCTTGGTCCACACAAGCGTGTCAGAACCCATTGGTTCAACAATCTCTGCGACCACCTGGAATGTTGCAGGTTGATGCTCCGCACCTTCGCCGGCAACCGCATGCTCGGGCCGAAAGCCAAACCAAACAGGGCTGGCAACGGGACCATCCACATAGTCGTACCCCTTAAGATCAATCACAGTACCACCAACCTTGAATTGGCCCTGACTGCTCAATTCACCTTCCAAGAAGTTCATGGAAGGGGATCCAATAAAATCGGCCACATATTTATTGACCGGGCGATTGTAGATCTCA
Source organism: uncultured Maritalea sp. (assembly GCF_937139385.1). Taxonomy (NCBI): domain Bacteria; kingdom Pseudomonadati; phylum Pseudomonadota; class Alphaproteobacteria; order Hyphomicrobiales; family Devosiaceae; genus Maritalea; species uncultured Maritalea sp. The sequence goes on from NZ_CAKZPW010000242.1 coordinate 2,617, forward strand.
GCTGGGCTATCCAATTGCTGAATTAGTCCGGCTTTCATAATCGCTATACGATCCGCCAATGTCATCGCTTCCACTTGATCGTGGGTTACATAGATCATCGTGTTGTTCAGCTTTTGGTGCAACCGTTTGATTTCAACCCGAAGGTCAGCCCTAAGCTTCGCGTCAAGGTTGGATAGTGGCTCATCAAATAAGAAGACATCAACATCGCGCACCAAAGCGCGACCAATCGCAACCCGCTGGCGTTGACCGCCAGAAAGCGCTGCGGGCTTTCTTTTTAGCAAGGGTTCAATTTGCAAAACCTCAGCCGCACGTGCCACGCGTTTGTTGATTTCGTCTTTTGGAACTTTTGCGTTCTTGAGACCAAACGACAAATTACCTTCCACGGTCATTTGTGGGTAAAGCGCATAGGACTGGAAAACCATACCAATGCCGCGATTGCTCGGCTCTTCCCAAGTGACATTGTTTTCGTTGATGAAAATCTGTCCATCACTCACATCTAGCAGGCCAGCAATACAATTGAGCAATGTTGACTTGCCGCACCCTGACGCGCCTAGAAGAACCAAAAACTCTCCGTGGTCGATCTCAAGGTTGAGTTGCTTGAGAACTTTTACCGACCCAAATTGTAGATCGAGATTGCGAATAGACACACTGGTCATGATCAGCCTTTCACCGCGCCAGCGGCGATGCCGCGGACAAACAGTTTGCCAGAAACAAAATAAATGAGGAGGCGAACA
>NZ_CAKZPW010000243.1:0-3530 GCF_937139385.1 uncultured Maritalea sp.
ATATTGGTAACTTCGACAACGAGATTGAAGTGGCAGAATTGCAAAACTTCAAATGGACCAATGTGAAACCGCAAGTGGATATCGTTCACTTAAGCGAAGACAGCCGGATCATTCTATTGTCTGAAGGCCGTTTGGTGAACTTGGGCAATGCAACAGGCCACCCAAGCTTTGTGATGAGCGCATCTTTTGCCAACCAAACATTGGCGCAGATCGAATTGTGGACCAAGGCCGAGCAATATGAGAACGCGGTTCATGTGTTGCCGAAACATCTAGACGAAAAAGTTGCAGAATTGCACTTGGAAAAATTGGGCGCAAAGCTGACAAAACTCAGCCAAGAACAAGCCGACTATATTGGCGTGCCAAAAGACGGCCCGTTCAAACCAGAACAATATCGCTACTAGGTTTTGCCTCAAATTTGCGACTGCGATTCATTCGCAGAACATTTCAAGATCAGGGTGGCCTCGAGCCACCCTTTTTTGTTCATGGCTGCATTTTGACTCTTGTTGGCGGATTCGCCGTAGGGGTATGGTTAGGTGATTCGGTTTGGCGGCGAATTCGTTAATTTATTGTTTAGAGGGGCAAAAATATGGTGCCGGGAACTTTCCCGATCAGTAGAGGAGTCGCAAGATTCACAAGCGCGCCCATCGCGCTCATGCTGACGAGCCCGGTATTTGCCCAGGCAGACCAACTCACAAATTCACAGCTGTTGGCCACAACGCCTTATGCAATTGCGGTCGGGGCTGTGTTGTTTGGCGCCGCCACCACTTTTTTGGCCATCATGCAACGCCAAGCGAGCCAGCGTGCAGCGCGTTCTGCCAATATACAAGTGATGGAGCTAAGCGCTGCGCTGGATGAGAAAGAAAACATTCTCAACGGCATGTCAGAAATAACCGTTATCTGGCGCGACCCAGCAGCAACCCCTTCGATTGTCGGGCCTGTGCGTCAGGTAATCGAAACTCATATCAGCGATCAAATGGTGCTTGACTTTGAAAGCTGGCTCACCGCGCAAAGCGCTATTGAGGTCAAATTTAAACTTGCCGACCTACTGGCGCAGGGAACGGAATTTGAATTTGGTGCCAATGGCAGTGCCGATCAGCGATTTCGTGTATGCGGCAAATTGGTGGCAGGAAGCCCGGTCTTGCGCATCGCCCGCCGGATTGCTGAAGAAGAAACCCCCTATGTTCTGCCAAGCGCCAGCAAGAGCCAACTGGACATTGAAACCTGTGCAAGGCTGTTTGATAAGCTGAACCACCCAGCTTGGGTCCGCGATGTGCGTGGCAAATTGGTCAAAGTCAATCAAGCCTATTTTGAACTCTTGGGTATCCCCCAAGAAAACCGGACGGGAACAATCCCGGAGCTTTTTGACAGTGCAGCCCTATTGCGCTTGCGAGAAGTCGGCCAGGTCGAGGGCTCACATTCTGTAACCGAGCAACATCAAAAATTTGGCACGCTTGATGTGACCAAATTCAAATTGATCAATGGTACTGCAGGGTACGCGGTGCAGGGGCTGGCCTCAAATGAAGAGAAAAACGATCCTCGCGCAAGTTTTCTCACCGCCGCAATCAACGAATTGCGTACCCCTGTTGCCGTATTTGATGGCAGCGCGCAACTGACCCATTACAACAAGAGTTTTGCGGACTTTTGGGAACTTGATACCAATTGGCTAGATACCCACCCAAATGAAAAAGCAATTTTGGATCGATTGCGGACGCAGGGCCATTTGCCGCTTGAGCCAGACTATAAAAAATGGCGCTCAACCCATCTTTCTAGCTATGGATTAAAGAAAACCCGCGAAGACATGTGGCATTTGCCTTCTGGTCAAGTGCTGAACGTAATTGCTTCGCCAGCGCCAAACGCGCGCGGTGTGATTTATGTTTATCACAATGTCACCGAAAAGCTGGCTCTTGAAAGCAGGTATAACGCGCTCATTCACGTGCAAGAAGAAACCTTGAACTCCTTGCGCGAAGCCGTGGCCGTGTTTGGAACAGACGGGCGCTTGAAGCTGCACAACACTCAATTGTCTGGCATTTGGAAAGTCCCACTTAATCTGTTGAACAAGCAAACCCACATTTCAGATATTGTTGAAATGTGCGACAGATCATTGCCTAAAGACGGGCGCGAGATTTGGGCAGACCTGAAATCGTTCATCATTGACATTAGCCCCGAACGGTCAAACAAAACCGGCCGCATATCACGGGCAGATGGCCGACTAATCGATTATGCGGTGGTGCGCTTGCCCGATGGTCAAACGCTTGTGACCTTTGTGGATGTTACAGAAAGCGCGGCTTATGAGCGTGTGCTCAAAGAGCGCAATGAAGCGCTTGAAACCGCCGATAAGCTCAAAGATGCCTTTGTGCAAAATGTTTCTTATGAGTTCCGCTCGCCGCTCACTAATATCATTGGATTTGCCGATCTGCTCACCGCAGGAGAAGCGGGTCAACTCAATGAAAAGCAAAAAAGCTATGCCGACTACATCCGGGCATCAAGTGCCACACTTGTTCTGTTGATCGACAATATTTTGGACGTAACCACCATCGACGCCGGAATTGCCGAATTAAATACTGAAGTGCTTGATGTGGCAGAGCTCGTGGAGAAAGCAGCTGCGGGCGTGGTGGCGACCTTGCAAGTGTCCCAAGATGACGTGCCGGTAAACTTGAGCATTAGTGTTTCCAAAAACTTGCCCACATTCGTTGCGGATGGCGCCCGCATTGTGCAAGTTCTTTATAATCTTCTTTCCAACGCTGTACGTTATTCAGAACCGGGTTCCAAAGTCTCTCTCGACGTAACAGAGCGCGCCGGGCGCATTTTGTTTGTTGTTGAAGATGAAGGCGAAGGTATACCCGAAGATATGATCTCTTCGATTTTCGACCGGTTTGAAGGACGCGCAGTGGCGGGGCGTCAACGCGGTGCGGGCTTGGGCCTATCAATCGTAAAAACCTTTGCGCATATGCATGGGGGTACGGTCAGCATTGAACAGCGTGAACCAAAGGGCACACGCGTAATTGTCAATCTGCCTGCTGAACAGGTCAGCCAAGGCGCGGCGGAGTAGTTTGGACCCAAACATGGCGGACCAAACCCGGCTCAAAATCATCAGTGAACAAGGCACCAAACAACTTGCCAATGCCTTCGCGCAACTTGTTGAAGCTGGCGACATTATTCTGCTTTCTGGCGACCTTGGTGCTGGAAAATCTTTCTTTGCCCGCAGCTTAATCCGTAAACTCGCACAAGATGAGGATTTGGAAGTGCCAAGTCCGACGTTTGCCCTCGTCCAGCCTTATCAATTCGCCAACATCAGCTGCCTACATGCAGACCTTTATCGCTTATCGGATGAAAGTGAAGCCGAAGAACTTGGGCTTTTTGACGGCGACAATCTCATGTTGATTGAATGGCCGGATCGCTTGCCCGAATTTAGTGAGAAAGCTCGCTTTTCATTGACCATCAAAAACATAGTAGGCGAAGCTCAAGGGCGTGATCTCACTGTAGCCGGCCACACAAAAGACCTAAATAAACTTGCCGCATTGCTCGAATCC
>NZ_CAKZPW010000244.1:0-2207 GCF_937139385.1 uncultured Maritalea sp.
TCACGAATCTCCGGAAGATATCGAACTATATTTCTGTGGGCCACCTTTGATGAACAAAGCTGTTCAAAAAATGGGAGAAGATTTCGGTATCCCAGATGAGCATATCCGTTTTGATGACTTCGGCGGCTAGTACATTTAGTTTCTTTTGGATATTCAGGAATTTAAAATATTTACCAGACTACCACAAAAACCGATATTCTTGAATATCGGTTTTTTTTAGAATTGTTATGTAATGGGAAAACCTCTGACAAAACAAGAATTACACAACTTGGCCATGAATATAGTTGGCAGGAAGTTAGAGGAAGATGGTTATGAGTTTATGGGGGTCAACAGCAAGCCAAAAAAGAACCCTCAATTCGTCTGCCTGAAGGATAAAAAACTTCATTTTATTGTGGTCAGAAACGTGCCCTTTCCCGAAGACCCAAAAAATTACGATGAAGAACTGATGAACAAAATGAAAGACCATGCCCATAAGCACGAGGCAAGAGCTTATTATGCCGGAGTTGGTTTGTCAAATGCAAAGGATAGAAACTTGCCCGTATATTTAAATGAAGAATATGCTGTGGACTATAATGGACTTATCGAAATCTAGGTAATGAAGAAGATTTTCTTTTTTTTTGGCTTTGTTTTTTATCTTTCTTCAGCTCTGCTCTCACTCCTTCCCTGTTAATAACTTAAAACTCTTCTGGCTTCCCTTTCTTGAATAAAGCTTTTCTCACCAAAAAACTGTCCCTGCAGCTTGGCCAACTTTTAACGCCAATTCAGATGTGAGTTTGTGGCCGTTTGCCAGCCCCCGAATGCCGTCGGTACCAAAATATTTCTTTTTCATATGTCCCCAAGCCAACCAGCAAGTGCGCTCGTTTCGCGCAAATAATTGCACCAACATATGCGCAAAGAATAACCAAATTATGGCCAACTATGCGTCATCATTCTAGCGTGGTTAAGAATCTATTTCAGATCAACTAGCGGTCCAGCGCCAATTTGCCGCCTAACAATATCAAAAAGGAGCCGCCAGCCAGTTTTGCTCTGGCTGCACCGGTTCCAGATTTGCGCAAACGGCTAATCATCAGGCTTGCAAACAAAACACAAAAAAGATCCGCTGATGAAAACAACAAATTGACGATTGTGCCCAAAACAACCATTTGCAGCCAAACTGGCCATGCAGCTGATAAGTCCACAAATTGAGGCAAAAACGCCACGAAGAAAATCGCAGTTTTCGGGTTCAATACCTCAACAATAATACTTTCAACAAATGCCTGTCGCGCATCCTTTTGATGCCCTTCTTTTTGCGCAATTTGCTCATGGCGTTTTTTGATCATCATCACCCCAAGGAAGATCAGATAGAGCGCGCCCGACAACTTAACCAAAAAATAGACCTGTGGCACCAATGCCAGAAGCGCCGCAAGACCAAAGGCAGCCGCAATGACGTGAAAATAGCCGCCCAAGTGCACGCCGATCGAGGCCATCAACCCGGCTCTGCGCCCCCGTGCCAACGTTTGAGCAGACACATAAATCATTGCGGGGCCCGGCATATAAGCGAACATGGCGGTGGTCACAAAGAACGCAACTAATATTTCAAAGCTCGGCATTTGTCGTGTTTCCCCAAATTGATCACCACTATGAATCAAAAAGGGCCGCCTGTTAAGGCGACCCCATCAAATCGTGAAAGCGAAATAACTTTAGCCTTCAGGTTGCGGCTCAGTATCGCTACCAGCCAAACCATCGTCTTTTTTCTTTGTCGCAGCTTTACCAGCCTTTGGCACTGCTGAAACCTTAGGCTTGTCCGCATCGTCATCATCTTTGCGCTCGGGGCGTTTGCCCTCCATCAAAGCACGAAGTTCTTCGCCGGTAAGCGTTTCAAATTCGAGCAAAGACTGCGCAATATTTTCAAACAAGTCTTCGTTGTCATCAATGATCTTGCGTGCCTCAGTCTCAGCCTCTTCAACCAGCCGGCGCACTTCTTCATCAATCAAGCGCGCTGTTTGGTCTGATATTTCAGCCTTTGCAGCACCATAGAAGCCATTTGGATCAGATTTGAGAAGCACACGACCAAGTTTTTCGCTCATGCCCCATTCTGTCACCATTGCGCGGGCGAGTTTGGTTGCATATTGAATATCCGACGATGCCCCGCTCGAGACTTTATCGTAGCCAAAAGTAATTTCTTCTGCCACGCGGCCACCCATTGCAACGGCAAGGTCGGCATACAT
>NZ_CAKZPW010000245.1:0-4937 GCF_937139385.1 uncultured Maritalea sp.
GAATGATTTCGAGGCCTGCAAGAACGCCGAGCACCCCATCATATTTGCCGCCTGTTGGTTGGGTATCAAGGTGAGAGCCCACATAAACGGGCAGGGCGTCAGGGTCGGTGCCCTCGTGGCGCATGAACATGTTGCCCATTTGGTCAACGCCCATGGTCATGCCCGCATCTTCGCACCATTTGCGGAAAAGATGACGGCCTTCGCTGTCTTCGTCGGTAACGGTTTGGCGATTGTTGCCGCCGCGAACGCCGGGCCCAATTTTCGCCATCTCCATCAAACTGTCCCAAAGACGGTCTGAATTGATACGTTGGTTGGTGCCCGGTGCTGTCATTTTTTTGATCCTTTAGTCCGCTTGTAGTTTAATGAAGTCCATTAAGAAGGGAAGTTGAAAACCGCGCCTTCTTTGATGCCTTCTGGCCATCGTGTTGTGACCGTTTTTAGCCGTGTGTAGAAATGCACGCCCTCTGGGCCATACATGCCATGAGCGCCAAAGCTTGAGCGTTTCCAACCACCAAAGCTGTGGAACGCCACGGGCACGGGAATGGGCACGTTCACGCCAACCATGCCTACTTCGATCTTATCGGCAAATTCGCGCGCTGCATCGCCGTCGCGGGTGAAAATCGCTGTGCCATTGCCATATTCGTGGGAATTGATCATATCCACCGCTTCTTGGTAGTCGTTTGCACGAACAACCGAGAGAACAGGTCCAAAAATCTCTTCTTGATAGATCGACATGTCAGTGGTCACGCGGTCGAACAATGTGCCGCCAACAAAGTAACCGTCTTCGTACCCTTGCGGAGAATAGCCACGACCATCAACAACCAATTCGGCACCTGCTGCAACGCCTTGATCGATATAGCCTTCAACTTTTTCTTTGTGCGCTTTGGTGATCACAGGACCCATTTCAGCGTCTTTGTCGGTCGCAGGACCAACTTTGAGCGCTTCAACGCGAGGCTTGAGTTTAGCCACCAATGTGTCGGCGGTTTTTTCGCCGATCGGTACTGCAACCGAAATCGCCATGCAGCGTTCGCCAGCTGAGCCATATCCTGCGCCCATCAGGGCGTCAGCCGCTTTGTCCATATCCGCATCAGGCATGATGATCATGTGGTTCTTCGCGCCACCCAAAGCCTGCACGCGTTTACCCGCAGCCGTGCCGCGCTGGTAAACATATTCAGCGATTGGGGTAGAGCCCACAAAGCTGATGGCTTTGACATCTTGGTGGTCAAGCAAAGTGTCCACCGCTAATTTGTCGCCATGCACCACGTTCAAAACACCATCGGGGAACCCAGCTTCTTGGAACAAGTCCCAAGTTAGCATGGGTGCCGATGGGTCACGCTCGGAGGGTTTAAGGACGAACGTATTGCCGCACGCGATCGCCACGGGGAACATCCACATGGGCACCATTGCGGGGAAATTGAACGGGGTAATGCCCGCCACAACGCCAAGTGGCTTGCGATCAGCATAAGTATCGATTGAAGGGCCAACATTGCGGCTATAATCGCCTTTGAGCATGGTGGGGATGCCACAAGCAAACTCCACCACTTCAAGACCGCGCTGCACTTCGCCCAAAGCATCGTCATGGGTTTTGCCGTGCTCTTTAGAGATTTCGCGGGCAATGTCGTCAGCATGCTTGTTCAACAGTTCAAGATATTTGAACATATAGCGCGCACGTTTCAAAGAAGGGGTTTCGCCCCATGCAGGGGCTGCAGCTTTGCATGATGCAACAGCTGCGTTGACTTCTTCCACGGTGGAAAGAGGCAGCTCGGCGCTTTGTTCGCCCGTTGCGGGGTTGAAAACCGGCACGCGGCGCTCAGAAGCTGAAGTAACCCGTTGGCCGTTGATGGCGTTTTGAATAATAGTCATTAGTCGGCCTCGTTAAGAACAGTGCGCAGCGTATCCACGATCTGATCGATTTGGTCTTTGGAAATGATAAGGGGTGGTGAAAGGGCAATGGTGTCGCCCGTAGTGCGGATCAACAACCCGCGCTCATATGCATCCAAGAAGCAAGAGAATGCCCGCTTGGTCGGCTCGCCAGCAATTGATTCAAGCTCAATCGCGCCGATCAACCCAATATTGCGGATGTCGATCACATGTTTTGCGTCCCGCAAAGAGTGCAGGGCCTCTTCCCAATAGGTCGCCAATTCCTCACCACGGGTCAAAAGGCCTTCGTCGTCGTAGGTTTCAAGCGTTGCCAAGCCAGCGGCGCTGGCAATCGGGTTGCCCGAATAAGTGTAGCCGTGGAAGAACTCAATCATGTGCTCAGGGCCATTCATGAATGCGTCATGGATTTCATCGTTCACAAAAACCGCGCCCATGGGGATCACGCCGTTGGTCAAGCCTTTGGCGGTGGTGATGATGTCTGGCATCACATCGAAATGTTGCGCCGCAAAGGGAGAGCCCAAACGACCAAAGCCTGTAATCACTTCATCAAAAATCAGCAAAATGCCATGTTTGGTGCAAATGTCGCGCAAGCGTTTCAAATAGCCCTTAGGCGGAATAAGCACGCCAGTTGAACCAGCTACAGGTTCAACGATTACCGCTGCAATGGTCGATGCGTCGTGCAACGCTACAATGCGCTCAAGCTCGTCCGCCAAATTGCCGCCATGCTCTGGAATGCCTTTGGTGAAGGCGTTTTGGTCCGGCAGGTGCGTATGGGGCAAATGATCAACACCGGTGAGCAACGTGCCAAACATTTTACGGTTCGGCATAATGCCGCCAACTGAAATGCCGCCAAAGTTCACACCGTGGTAGCCGCGTTCGCGACCGATCAAACGTGTGCGCGATCCGCCACTCTTGATGCGCTGATAGGCGAGGGCGATCTTAAGCGCTGTTTCAACCGATTCAGAACCTGAATTGGTAAAAAACACATGGTCCATACCGTCAGGCGAAATATCGGTGAGGCGGTTGGCCAGCTGGAATGCTTTGGGGTGACCCATTTGAAACGCTGGCGCATAATCCATTTCAGCCGCTTGGGCTTGTATCGCTTCGGTGATCTTGGGGCGGCAATGGCCCGCATTGCAACACCATAGACCAGCCGTGCCATCAAGCACTTGGCGGCCGTCACTGGTTGTGTAGTGCATATCTTTTGCACCCACAAACATGCGTGGTTGTTTCTTAAACTGGCGATTAGATGTAAAAGGCATCCAAAACGCGTTTAGATCGTTAGGTACAGTGGTAGCGTCAGTCATTTCCGCACCTCCCCTCCTCGTTCGCTGCGGAATAGTCTCATTTGAAGGCAACAGATTTATATGCTACCCAGAAATTGACTATTTGATAAAACATTAACTGATCTGACCATTTGGTCAAGTTTTATTTGCATGCAGCGATAATTTGATAAAATGCCAAAATTGGCGGTGAACAAAAGTGATCAAATCATAAGCTATGACCAACGGCAACTTTAAAAAACCATCCACCCGTGGTGAAAAGAAAAAAGCGATCTTAACAGCTGCGGAAAAAATCTTTGCAGAGTACGGATTTAAAGGGGCTACAACCCAAATGATCGCTGATTTGGCAGGTATTCCCAAGGCCAATTTGCACTATTATTTCCCCACCAAAGAGGCTCTGTATAGTCAGGTCGTACAAACCATCTTTGACATATGGCTGGAGGCCGCCGATTCTTTTGATCAAAAAGAAGATCCGGCCAGTGCGTTGGAAAGTTATATTGACAAAAAAATGGAAATTTCGCGAGATCACCCAAATGGCTCCAAGGTTTGGGCAAATGAGGTGACGCACGGTGCGCCGATTATCCAAGACTATTTGGAGACGACCCTAAAAGAGTGGACGACTTCTCGTGAAGCCGTTATTCAGAGCTGGATAGACGAAGGGCGTATGGACAAGATCGATCCAAAGCACCTTTTATATATGATATGGGCAACAACCCAGCATTATGCGGACTTTGTGCATCAGGTGGAAACCTTGAACGATGGGCAACCGTTTGATGATGGGCAATGGCGAGCAGCCACCCGCGATGTGAAGAAAATCATTCTTACAGGGGTAGGGCTTAAATTTGGGGGTGATGATGGGAACCGCTAAGGTGGAAAAACCACAGCGCAAGACGCGTATACAGCGCGCGAACGAGCAAAAAATTCTTGAAGCGGCGCTCGAAGTCTTTTCACAACATGGTTTTCGTGGATCAACCATCGACCAAATCTCAGAAGAAGCGGGTATGTCAAAGCCCAACCTTTTGTATTATTTCAAGTCCAAACAAGACATTCACGAAACGCTTTTATCGCGCCTGCTTGATTCGTGGTTGGCCCCAATGCGGGCGCTGAGCAAAGATGGTGATCCGCTTGAGGAAATCCTGAATTATGTGCGCCTAAAGGTTGAAATGTCGCGCGATTTTCCACGTGAAAGCCGATTGTTTGCGAATGAGATCATCCAAGGTGCGCCGCGCATCAAGCCGATCCTTGAAGGTGAAATCAACGATTTGCTGAATGAAAAAGCGGCGATTATCGGCAATTGGATGGAAGAGGGGAAACTGAAGAAAGTTGACCCCAAGCATTTGATCTTTTCGATCTGGGCCACCACCCAGCATTATGCCGATTTTGAAGAGCAAGTGCGCATGGTGCTCGGACGCGGGATTGATGACCCGGTCGAGTTTGAGAACACAAAAGCCTTTTTGGTCAATATGTTCACCTCAATGTTGAAAATCTAGAACCTAGGTTTCCTTAGCAAACGCCAATACCAGCAAGGCCATCACGGTAACCAGTGCGCCCAAGGCAACGCTTGGGTTCACCCAACCGCGACCGCTGACCCCTTCGATTAAGATGATAAAGCTTGGGGTTAAATAGCCATAGCTCATCACCTTTGAAGCGGGTAGGCGCATGCTGGCATATTGCAGCAAGAAGAAGGTGAGGGCTGTGGTGAAGATCGTCAGATATAGACCCGCCCAATAGACAACGGCAGGTAGATTTAGCCAATCCGTGCGGGCAATGCCC